>JAJRRR010000305.1 GCA_024279285.1 Planctomycetota bacterium | reverse complement strand
GGTGATAGACCTGATTCGGGCCACCACGACGGCCTGTTATGCCTTGGCCGCTGGAGCCGAGGCCATGTTCCCGGTCGCCTCGCTCCAGGAAGCCCGAAGACGGCACGAGCAGTTGGGTTCTGGCGGACTTCTGTGTGGGGAACAAGGAGGGTTGCCGCCGGAAGGGTTTGATCTGGGCAACTCTCCCCGGGAATACACCCCTCAGCGCGTGGCAGGACGCAAGCTGGTGTTTCTGACCACCAACGGCACGGTGGCGCTGGGGAGGTGCGAAAAAGCGGCCTGGACGGGATTGGCTTCGCTGGTCAACTTCTCCACCGTGGCCCGACGGGTGCAAAAAGCCCTGGAACATGGCCAACCTGTGCACTTGTTGTGCGCCGGAGTGCGAGGCCAACCGGCTTTGGAAGACACGCTAGTGGCCGGGGCACTGATCGGGCAGCTTCGGCTCTGGGGAGAAAAGCTCCCTGGGGAGGCTTCCGCCCAGCAAGCCCTGGAAGCTTGGAACCAGACAGCCCAGGAGGTTCTGGGACGCTACCAGATTTGGCCTTGGCGTGCTCAGGATGCCCACTCCCTGGCCCGATTCCTGTTGCATCACACTCCAGGCGGAAAGAACCTGGCTCGGGTGGGGCTTCAGGAGGACTTGCAGTGGTGCACCCAGGTGGATCGGTTTACACTACTTCCGGCCATGCACCCTCAACAGGGTTTGGTGATCCGAAGTGATCCACAGGTCGGAACGACCACGGAAATTCCGCCCTGAGTGCTTGCGACACTGACGCTCAACAGCAGAAGTGAGGGGGCGTGCAGGAAGAAAAGTTCGGTTGTCCTTGCTCCCATGGCAAGCCTTGTTTGCTGCATCAAGCCAGCGATGCCAACGGGTTGCTTGTCATCTGGTCCTATTTCCACGGGAGAACCGCATGATGCCAAGGGAGAGAAGCAATAGGAATTTCTTGAGGGCATTGGGCTTGGGAGTGGTTGTGGCGGTGTGGGGCTGTTCGGGCAAAGGGGGACCATCAGGACCTCAGGAGCAAGTGCAAAGGCCGCCCTCCCGGAGCGCAGCTCCCGATCACCATAGGTCCACTTCGCTTTCCGGTTCTGCCACGGGAGAGCCTGCGGACCAGAAAGTGGAAAACCCTTGGACTTATCAAGTGGTGACTCGCACGCCTTACTACAAAGACGGCCCCCAGCAAATGCGCCCTCCAGATGGCCAGTTGGAACCGGGCACTTGGGTCCGGGTGATTCAAGAGGCCGGAAGCTATGTGTTGATAGAGACGCAACAGGGGCTTCGGGCCTATGTGGACCGAAGCGCGTTGAAAAAACGGGACTAGTGTTCCTGGGGACATGCGGCCAGGGCTTGTCCGACGGCAGCTCCCGCGGTTGCGCGGGTGCGAGCAATCCGCCTGCGTGCTGGGGGCTGAGGAAAATTCGGCACCCCTGAACAGGCAAATGCTCCGGCGATCGTGGCCAAAAGCGCAGCAATGGTGACAAACGCCAGCGGATAAGGAGGCCAACCCAACGCCCGACCTAGCTCCACCAACATCCCCGCCAGTGGAGCGCCCACCAAATTGCCCAAATCGTACATGGAAAGCATCAAAGTGACCCCTACCCCTCGGAATCGCTGCGGAAAACAAGTCGCCCCTCCGGCCGTGACCGAAGGAAACAAGAACGCATGACCCGCTCCGGCAAACACTGCCGGAACCACCAGCGACCAAGGGCTCCGGACCACCAGGTAAAGCAAAGTGCTGGTGACCAAAAACCCAAACCCAGCCAGGATCATGCGCCGGATTCCAAACCGCGTGGGCCAACGGCCCGTCGCAAGACGAACGACCAAGGCCGTGGGTGCATAGACCCAAAAGAAGATCATAATGCCGGGAATGCCCAGTGTGGCCGTGTAGGGCCGCAGGTAGTTGTGCGGCAGCCCGATCCCAATCCCCACGCCCAAGGCCACCAACAGCAGCATTCCTGGATGGTAGCGTCGCACCAGAGGCCAGACGGGGGGCAGGCGTTTTTTTCGCCCAGGTCCACTTCCTCGTGTGCCCAGCAAGGCGGCCACCGCGGTCAGCCCACCCAGGAGCGAAGCCACCACAAACATGCGGTCCACTTCGGTTCTCGTCACGGGCTCTGCTGCACAGAGCCAATCCCCTAGCAGCGTGCCGCCCATCATGCCTACAAAACCCGAGGTGCCCAGCATCCCAACCCCCTCGGCCCCACGCAGCACCGGCACGCGCGAAGAGATAAAAGTGATAGAAGCCCCAAACACTCCTGCCACACTGGTCCGCAGGACCACTTGGGCCGCATACACCGCCGGACCTCGGCAGGAGTGAATAAACAGATGAGCCAACGAAGCGACTGCAAAGCCCAATCCGGACCAGAACCACACTTTGCGAGGCCCCAGCCAGTCAATTCCCACCGCTTGGGCCCAGCGCATCACCAACGATCCGACCATCCCGGCCGCCACAATCCAGCCCAAGTCCCCCTCGCTCCCTCCGGTAATCTGCACAAAGTCGGCAAACCGAAACAACAGGCTCACCGCCACCATCATGGAGGAGTTGGACAAATAGGCAAACCAAAACGGCCAGCCGTAGGCCAAAGCCTGGTCGTCGGGACGGTTCATGGTGGGAACAGTTCTGCAGGCAGAAACAGGGAGGCAACAACCAGCGGAGCCGCAATTCAGGAGAAACTTAGCTCCACGGGGCAGGACAGACGGGATTTTAGACCTTCAGCACTCCCTTGACCAGGGGAGCTTCACTGGGCAGGTGGAGCAGCTCCCGATTTTTCCGAACCAGCCGGTTGGCAGCAGTTTCCCCAAGCAGCCGCCAGTGCCAACAACAACCAGCCTACGGCATAGCTTATTCCGCCCACGGGCACCAAGGGGACTATTTGTTCCGGCCCTCCCAAGGCACGCCACATCAGTCCTCCGGAAAACAACACCACCCCGGCCAAAAGTCCCAGTAGGGCCAGCCCTGCCAGCCAGCGCTGCAACTTGGGCCATGCAGCTCCCAGAATGCCCAGGCACAGAGCATGATACATCAGGTTCCTCAAACCGGTTTCAAAAAACGACCGAGCCTCTTGGGGCCCAAGAGGCCCCTGGGCCACATATTCATCCAGCCCGTGCGCAGCAAACGCCGCTAGCAATACCGCTGCTGAACCCAATACCCCAGCCAGAAACAAAGTCAATCGCTGCACCTTGGAACCCTTTGCTGTCAAGTGGAAACCGATACGGACCACCTCCATTACTTTATCCAAGCGCAGGAAGTTTCAAACCCATTTTCTTCAAGCGAAAAAACTCACCGCATGGAGAAATTGTGGCCAGATATTGTTAACTTGCATCAGACACTTGCGGATGCGAGGAGCATACGCCGGGGTCTTCTACCTCCCTGATATTCTGAAAGCTGCGCGCACAAGGAGCTAACACACCAAATACAGCACGCCAGCGTTTGTTCAGAGCGGATTTTCTTTGAGATTAAGTATAAGAGAAGAATAAAAATAATTTCACCTAGAACCACACTGGTAACTCAGACCTATGTCTAATTATTGAACGAGCTACTTGTTCACTGTTATCCGTTTGCCGTCAAGGCTGAATGCTGTGCATGTGATTAGGACCATCAATCAAACATGAAGGCAGCAAAGGAACAAAGCCAAGACTACTGATTGCGTTTATCGCTTGCTTTTTTGTTTCTGGCCAGTGGTTTCTGCTTTATGCAACAGGTGTTTCCAATTCTCTTAATACTTGTCTGGCAATTCTGTTGTCTAGCCCGGGATGTTTGTTATCTATGGATTTCTATTTTCTGATATGGCCTACATTTGTGAATACATTTCTTCCGTTGACTTTGCAAGACGCAAGGCATTGGGATGGAATGGATGTGGCGAAGCTGTGAGCTTGGTGTTTTTCTTTGCTTCCAGATTCCGTGGCTTTGTCGGCTTTTTATTGGCTTTGGGGTTTGAAGATCACGCAGGCCAGGGGGGGGAGGGTTATTTCCACCGAGTAGGGTTGGCCGTGGGCGGGGATGTCTTGGGCCATTGCACCTGGATAGTTTCCCAGGTCGCTTCCGCCGTAGAAGCGGGAGTCGGAGTTGAAAATCTCCTGATACCAGCCTCGTTGCGGCACTCCCAAGCGATGGTTTTTCCGAGGCACCGGGGTGAAGTTCAAGGCCACAAGCAAAAAATCCTGAGGGTCTTTGGCCCGACGCAGGAAACTTAGCGTGCTTTCTTCATAGCTGTGGCAGTCAATCCACTGGAATCCCTGAGGTTGGAAGTCCAGCTCATGCAGGGCTCTTTCCTGGCGCAAGAGGCGGTTGAGGTCTTCCACGAGCTTGAGCAGCCCGCGGTGGGATTCCCAAGCCAGCAGGTCCCATTGCAACGCCGCTTCACAGTCCCATTCGTTCCACTGGCCAAAGTCGTTTCCCATGAACAGAAGTTTTTTTCCGGGATGGGTCCACATGTAGCTTAAAAGCAGCCGCAAGTTGGCGAACTTTTGCCACAAGTCGCCAGGCATTTTGGCCAGCAGGGAGCCTTTGCCGTGAACCACTTCGTCGTGAGAAAGGGGCAAGACAAAGTTTTCATGGAACGCATACACCAGGCTGAAGGTCAACTCGTCGTGGTGGTATTTGCGATAGATGGGATCGTGGGCCATGTAGCGCAGGGTGTCGTTCATCCAGCCCATGTTCCACTTGAGCGAAAACCCCAGCCCTCCCACATAAGTGGGCCGAGAGACGCCCGGCCAGGCCGTGGATTCTTCGGCGATGGTCAGCACGCCGGGAAACTGAAGGTGGACCATTTCGTTGAAGGTTTTCAGAAACTCAATGGCTTCCAGGTTTTCGCGTCCTCCGTAGCGGTTAGGTACCCAGCCTCCGGGGGGACGGCTGTAGTCCAAGTAAAGCATCGAAGCCACCGCATCCACCCGCAGCCCGTCCACATGATAACGATCCAGCCAAAACAACGCGTTGGAAATGAGGAAGTTTTTCACCTCATAGCGGCCATAGTTGAAACACAGCGTGCCCCAGTCGGGGTGCTCTCCTTGGCGCGGATCGGCGTGTTCGTAAAGGTGGGTGCCGTCGAATCGGGCCAGCCCGTGCCCGTCCTTGGGAAAGTGCGACGGAACCCAGTCCACAATCACCCCGATCCCGTGCCGATGGCAGTAGTCCACAAAGTACATAAAATCCTGGGGCGAGCCGTATCGGGCCGTGGGAGCGTAGTAGCCGGTGATCTGATAGCCCCAACTGGCCGTCAAGGGGTGTTCGGCCACCGGGAGCAGTTCCAGATGGGTGTAGCCCATCTGTTGGCAATAGCGGACCAGCTCATGAGCCAGTTGGCGGTAGTTAGGCCAGGAGGAGTCCCAGCGCTTCCAACTGCCCAGGTGAACTTCGTAAATGGAGATGGGCTGATCTAGTGCTTGGCGTTGGGCTCGGGTGGCCATCCAGGAGCCATCGGACCAGGTGAACTGGTCCAAGTCCACCACCACCGAAGCGGTGCGAGGCGGTACTTCGGAGCCGAAGGCGTAGGGATCGGCTTTTTCAAACAGCTCGTCTCCGTAGCGAATGGCGTATTTGTAAAGCGTCCCGGGCTCCAGTCCCGGAACAAAAATCTCCCAAAATCCCGACGGCTCGTGCTTGCGCATCACATGACATCGGGGGTCCCAGTGGTTGAAGTCCCCAATCACCGAAACACTGGTGGCATTGGGAGCCCAAACGGCAAAGTTCACCCCTTTGACCCCATCCACGGTCCGCAGTTGGGCACCCAGCTTGCGATAGCTTTGCCAATGAGTGCCTTCGGACAGCAGATAAAGATCGTAGTCGGTCAGCAGCGGAGGGAAGGCATAGGGGTCGTACATTTCCACCATGCGTCCGTCTTGTTGGACGATTTGAAAGTGGTAGTCGGTGGCGGACTGGGGGGGACGAGCCAGGGGGGCTTCAAACACTCCGGCCGGATGAACCCGACGCATGACCATTCGTCCCTGCGGCACGCAGCGACCCTGCACCCACACCTGACGCCCCCACGGCACAAACGCCCGCACCACCAGCGTCCTGCCGCGATGCGGGAGAGCCTGCACTCCAAACACTTCCCGAGGGTCGCTCAGGCAGCCCGATAGTAGCCGTTCCAACTGCTCCCATCGCAATCCGGTCCGCACTGGTGGCTCTCCTTGGATTGTGAATCATCTTGTCCGTGCCGACCACCACTTTGCCGGGCCTTGGAGCCTCCTGGCCTGTTGGTGTTTTTTTCAGGACTGCAAACACTGGCAGTTACCATCCCCGGTGGTTTGCCGAATCAGGCCAAGCCATTGCCGGGAAAACAGTCCTTTTCCTGTAGCGTTGCAAAAGCGGAGGGTTTTGAGACGGAAGGCAAACCAACCGTTGAAGTGTGCGACACAAAAGCTGGCCATGTTGAGGCAAGCGGTGCCAAAGATGCTCCAATTCCCCGGGCAAACGACGCAAAACGCGCACCTGATGAAACGACCAGGCATGTCGCAGTCGCTCCATGAACTCAGAAAGCCTCGCCGGAGCAGAAAACGGCTTTTCCTCGGGCACCACGGCCCAACGCACTCCCCGGAGCACTTCGTGGCGCAAGGGGCCGGGACCTGGAGCAAGCAGCACCCGAGCCGGTCGCGGAAGACTTTCCAAGGCTCGGACCAAGGCCAATCCGTGAATCCCCACACCGCCCCAAGGTTCATAATCTTGAGCCTCCAGCACCGTCCGGCCCTGCTCCACCACCGCAAACCACCACCAGCCCAGACGATCTCCTATCCCCCGAGCATGACACGCAACGACAAACTCCGGCTGCCACCGCATAGAAGCTACCCTCATTGTGGGCACCAAGCAGCTAGGGACCGCGGCACAGTTTTGCCCATCGGCAAACCGGACCCAGCTTCCCCGGCTTTCCAAAAAAGTTCCTGAAAGCTCGCCTGGGAAAACTTAGCCAGTTCTGACAAACCAGAGCCTGAGAACGAACCAAGCGTTTGTAGGAATCACTAGCGTGGTATGCATCAAAACGATTGCATCAGCAGAGGCCGAAGTGGTTGGCAAGCCTCTGGTTTCAACCAGCGATGTCAGAAAAGGAGAATTTGGATAATCCGGGTTGCTGAGGAACAGGAGAAGGACTCTGTCCTTGAGCAAGTTTCCAAACGGAGAGCTCCGGCCCTTTGGGTTTTGCCGTGGGAGAGGGCCCCCTCCGCAACTTCTCAGAAATGCAGCCTGGCGGCTTTCCAAAGTAAGACGCCTGAGCCGCATGGCCCAGGCGCCCGAGGATCAGGCCTACTTCTCTGCACGCTTGGTAGCTGCTTGGAAGTGGGGCTGGGGCCCCTGGGGGGCTAAAGGGCCGCGTTGAGCATTTGCTCAATGGCTTCCTTGGGCTGGATTCCGAGGAGCTGCTGAGCGGGTTGGCCGTTTTTGAACAGCACCAGCAGCGGGATGCTCATCACATTGTATTTTTGAGCCAGGTTGGGGTTTTCGTCCACATTGAGTTTTCCCACCTTCACCTTGCCGGTGAAGTCTTGGGCAATTTGCTCAACGATGGGCCCCAGTTGCCGACACGGCCCACACCACGGAGCCCAAAAGTCCACCAACACCGGTTGCTCGCTCTGGAGCACTTCGCTGTCAAAGTTCTGCTCGTTCAGCTCCAACACATCAGCCATGAGCAGTTCTCCTTCCGGCAAGAAAGTTTGGAAGCAAAGAAACCTTTGTCCCGATTATAGGAATCCCTGGTCAGAGGACAACCGTTTGGAACCAGGCTCTGCTTCCCCTTAGAGCGGTTCACCGTGGAATCGGGCAATGATTTCCCAGGCTTCTTCAGGGGATTGGGCGTATTGGATCAAGTCCAGGTGCTCGTCGGCGATGACTCCTTCGTCGGCCAGAAACTGGAAATTGATCACCTGCTGCCAGTATTGGCGTCCGTAAAGCACAATGGGAATCTCTTGCATGCGTCGCACTTGGCGAAGCGTGAGTGCATCAAACAGTTCATCCAGAGTGCCGAATCCTCCGGGAAAGATCACCACCGCCCGGGCCCGAAGCAAAAAGTGCATCTTGCGTATGGCAAAGTAGTGGAACTGGAAACACAGCTCAGGAGTGATATAGGGGTTGGGAAGCTGTTCGGCCGGAAGGGTGATGTTCAGTCCGATGCTTTTGGCTCCTACTTCCCAGGCCCCCCGATTGGCCGCCTCCATGATCCCTGGCCCGCCGCCGGTGACAATCACATACTCCGAACCTCCGTTGCGCAGGGAATGTTGGGAAACAATCCGTGCGAACTGCCGGGCTTGGTCGTAGTAGGGGGCTTTTTCCAGCAGTCGTTGGGCTCGGGCCACAGCTCGTTTCCACCGGGGATGATCGGGATGTTTGCTGAGCATGTGTTGGGCAAATTGCAGGCGGCGTCGGGCTTCGGAAGGCTCCACGATCTGCGTGCCCCCAAAAACCACGATCGTCGATCGGATCCCATGCTCCTGCAAAGCCAACTCCACTTTGAGTAGCTCTAGTTCCAGGCGCACGGGGCGTAGCTCGGGTCGGGCCAAAAACTCGGTGT
>JAJRRR010000304.1 GCA_024279285.1 Planctomycetota bacterium | reverse complement strand
CCTGAACGGTTGCGTAGGCCAAGACCCGCCTCCTCCTTACGCGGTGTTGGTAAACAGCACCCCCGAGATCGGTGCGGTAAGCACCGGCTCGAAGTAATCGGTCACTCGGCCCACCACGCGCTTGTTCCACTCATCGCGGTTGATCTCGGTGAGCATCTCATAGCCGCGGCGAGCAAAAATGGTGAGTGTGGAAAAGCTGGGCGTGCCGTACAGGCCTTCCAGTCCTCCCGGGCGGGACAAAAGCACGGCCTTGTCCTTGCCCATGGCCACGGTTTTGACCGTGGTGGCTCCCTTCTTGGAGGTGGTTTTCCGGGTCGCTTCCACCACCACTTCCACCCCGTAGAGCCGGTTGGGCAGCCCGTGCATGGTGTTGCGCCCGGGCAGCTCGCCGCGAATCTGGGCCAGGGCCTCCGGAGAGCCCTTGATGTAGTCCACCAGCTCCTGGCTCAGAGCGATCTGCTTGGCCAGTTCCGAGGAGATTACCAGCACCAGGTCCGAGTCCGAAACGGCTCCCAGCGTGCTATCCAGGATTTTTTCCACTGCCGTGGTGATCGAGCGGCGGATGTTCTGGTTGGCCGTGGTGGCCGCGGCCCAGTTGCCCGAGTTGCCCGGAATGGTCGTGACATCCAGCACATGGCCGCTTGGCCAGCGCGTGGTGTCCAGCAGCACTCCCAGAGCCTTCACCGTGCGGGCGGTCATGGCTTGTTGGGCTTTGATCCGGGCGTGCTGGGCCACCACATCCCAGGTGGCATTTTCCACGGCCATCTGGCCCAGCAGGAAGCCGTAGGCGTACCGCTGCACGCGAACCGGCTGAAACTGGTGCGACTCGGTGCCCCAGGCAAACTCGGGGCTAGGCTCCCCGTCGGGCCAGACGAACTCGGCCAGGTCGCTGGAGAGCACTCGCCCGGCCTCCTCCACCGTCATTTCCAGGTAGTAGCCCAAATCTTTTTCCATCGGCACCACCTGCACATAACGGTTGAGGGCAAACGCCTCGGGGTTGCGGGCAAAATCGACCACCAGGCGGTTGGTTGTCTCGTGGTCGGCGATAAAAGTAGTCTGGGCACTGGGGAAGGTGGCAGGCATGGGAATCTCCTCCTTGAGTGGAAGCTCCTGACTGGGGCTTTACACCAAGGCCGGTCGTTCGCTGTAGATTTGCACTTGGCAACGCACGAGTTCTCCGGCGGCCGTGGCTCCTTCCAGGGCCACCGCCCCGATGTTCTGGATGGTGGTGCCGGTGGTGGCAATCGGCACGGCCCGCCCGTTGGCGTCGCTTTTGAGCCGATCCCCCGGCTGGATGGCCGCTCCGGCCTCCACCAGGCACACTTCCCCTTCACCGTAGAGCCGAAACGTCTGTCCGTTCTCGGCAGCCTTGATCGTAGTGACCAGGTCCGCAAGCGGCGGGCGGTTGCCCCCTTCCTGGGCAATGCCGATCACTCGTTCATTGTCCCCGGCCTGCTGGGCCTTGTGATCGGCGGTGAGCTTGACAAACCGGCTGGGGAGGATGTCCCCGGCAGCCATCAGGGTGGGAGGGGTGTTGGGCATGGTTTACTGGCTCCTTGATTTGGGGAACGGTTAAACCTTCTCACCGGCGGCCAGTTTGCGGCACACCTCGTCATAATCCAGTTTCTGGCCTCGGTTGGCCGCCTGGATGCACACCTGAAGGGCCTTCTGTTCGATTTCCCGGCCATAGCGGGTGCGCAGGAGTTTTCCATCGCCGGAGCGTTCGTAACGCTCCTTGCCTTCTTCGCGAGGAACCGCCTCCGGCACGGGCAGCCAGTCCTGGGCAGCCGGGTTGGGCCGGTAGTTGGCGATCACCTCCTGGCAGTACTGCTGGAACTCCTCCTCACTCATGCGGCCGTAGGCACAGCGCTTCAGCTCCTTGTCCGGATCAAACAGGTACTTTTGAGCCAGTTCCTTCAAGCGGGCGTGGCGCTGGGTGTTGATCCGGTTGGCTCGCTCCAGCTCCACTTGCTTGCGCAAGAAGGCGATTTCTTCCTGCAAGCGGCTGTATTTTTCGCGGTCCTCTTCTTGAGGCTCTTCTTCAGGTGGCTGGGGGGCCGGAGGGGTTTCGGCCGGTGGGGTTTCTTCCCCCTTGGGTTCTTCTTGAGGTTCCGAGGGCGGCTCTGGAGGCGGCCCTTCTTCCTTCATCTTGGCGGCCACCCACTTCAGTTCCGGCAACTGGCGCACTTGGGCCACGATGGCCTGGATGTCTTCTTCGGTCAGGTTCATGGCTTGCTCCTTGCTTGGGGAAGTGTCGGAATCCCGAGAAAACACATCCTTGGCGGCTTCCCGAAGTCCTTCGGCTGCCTGTTGGGTAGCCTGAGCTTGGGATTGAGCCATCTGAGTCACAGCCGGGGCAGCCGCAGCTAGTCCGGCTGCAACGGCCGGAGCGACATATCTCTTTTTGCTGGGGACTTCCTGGGGGACGAAGACGTTCCCGGCCGCGGGAGCGGTGGCCGTGTAGCGAAGCTTGACCCCCCGCTCCCCCTGCTGGTGGTACAAAACGCCCATATCCAACCGTGGGGTTTCGCCCCCTAGGAGGGCAATTGGGTCCAGGAACATCTCTCCCGGGTCGTCGGCGATCCACAGCTCGGGGCTTCGGCGGGGGTAGCGCTGCAGCACATCGGCGTGCTCGCGGTACAGATGCAAGTCGGCCAGCACCACATACCGGGGCGGATCGCCCATTACGCCCAAGCGAAACGGCCCGGCAAAACC
Organism: Planctomycetota bacterium; assembly: GCA_024279285.1. Lineage (GTDB taxonomy): Bacteria > Planctomycetota > Planctomycetia > Pirellulales > S012-138 > S012-138. The sequence continues at coordinate 900 of JAJRRR010000304.1, read as the reverse complement.
TACCACCGGCGGTTGCGGATCGCCGGGCCGGGGCGAGGTGTGACCGATGGTCACGGTGGCGTAGTCGCCGGTCTCTTCGATGCGGCGGTTGCAGCGGGCGATGATCTGCTCCAGCTCCCGGCGGCCAAAGTGCACCGTGCGCCCGTCGGGCAGGGTGGTGGTGTGCTCGGCCCAGATGGGCACATCCGGCACCGTAACAAACCGCTCCGGAGGAAACCGCTCCTGCCCGCGTTCCCGCGGGGTGTTGGCCCGAGGAAGCTGGGGAGCATCCAGCAAGGCGGTGGCAGTGGGTTGGGTGGCCATCCTTGGCTTGAGGCTCCTGTGCAACAGGGGAAAGGAGGGGGCCGCAGTGTCGATGGAAGACCAACACGGGAAATCGTGCTGTGGGGACCGATTCCGCCCAGGGCCGGCGGCCCCGCTCCTTCTACCCCGAAAATCCTGCCCCCCGGGGGGTCAAGTCAACCCGCGGCGGGAAAATTTTCTTGCTCTCTGCGGGATTGGTCCGACACAATGGAAGGGGATGAAGGCCTGGGGGCTTGGAGGGATGGAGGGAGAGAGGCTGCTGGAAACAAAAAGGCGCAAAAACAGGTCATCCCTCCACTCCCCTCATCCCCTCCCACTCAATCCAGGAGGCCCAGGGCATGTGGTGGCCGTTCGGGAAAAAGCAGGAAGAGAAGACATCCCAGCAGGACGGCTGGAGGCTCGTTTTGCCCGACGATCCTGAGGTAACGATCGAAAACTACCGAACGCCCTTTCCCTGGTTTATCAATATCGAAACGGGCGAAGAGATTTACGATTATTGTCTTGAGGTAGAATCATTCCCACCCGACACGCCCTGGATTCGAGAATCCGAAGCCGAGAAAATCCTGCCCCCCGGGGGGTCAAGTCAACCCGCGGCGG
>JAJRRR010000303.1 GCA_024279285.1 Planctomycetota bacterium | reverse complement strand
CCCTCTTGGGAGTGATTCCGGCCGTGGCGCTTTCCTGGGGAGTGGAGGAGTCGTGGGTTCGTGCAGCCCACAGGATCTATGTCTTTCATCGCCTTCGGCATCATTTGGTTTTTCAGTCCTTTCCTTGGAGCCACCGTCTGAGCTTTTTGGCTTTGGTGCTGGCCACGGGGGTGTTGAGCCGTTGGGGAGGCACGGACCAGTTGCGGCTGGTGGTCCGCGTGGCTTGGGCAGCAGTGGGGCTTTCGCTCCTGGGAGTGGGAGTGAGTGTGGCTGGGCCTTGGAACTGGGACTTGGCCGCGAGGGTGCTACGCTACTACTTGTTCCGACCAGCCGATGCCTTGCTTCCCATGGCTTTTGCTCTCCTGGTGGCCCAAGGGGTGCAAGCCCTCCTGGAAAAACGCCGCTTGTGGGGAACGGTGGGTCTGATCGTGGTGTTGATGGCCGCAGGGGCTCACTTGGGCTGGACCACCTGGAGCCGCTGGCAGCGGCCGTGGCCTCGGGCCGAAAGAGCCATGTCTTGGCAACAGTTCCAAGCCTGGCAGGATGTGTGCCATCAGGCCCAAAAGTTCATCCCGCCCCAGAGCAAAGCTTGCTTCACCCCACGCTATACGCAGAGCTTCCACTGGTATGCCCAACGGGCCGAAGTGGTCAATTGGAAAGATGTGCCTCAAGATGCCTTCAGCCTCGTGGAGTGGTGGAAGCGGATTGTAGAGGTTTACGACTATCGTGGCTTGGGGGGCCGAGGGCCTTGGGAACTGCGGCCTCCGGAGGAGCTTTTGCAATTGGCTGGCAGGTATCGGGCTGGATGGGCCATCGTTTCGCGCACTCAGGGACGCCCTCTGCCGTTTGAGGTGCTGTACTCCAACTCCCACTTCGTCTTGTACCGCTTGCCTGTGCGTTGTGAACAAGCCTCCGGCCGGTAGAGTTTTCGCTGATGGAACCTTGGCCCCGAGTACCTCAGCCCCGAGAAGGTCCTCCGGTGTTGATCGTGGGAGCCAGTGCCCGGGCCGCTGCGGAAATGGCTGCTCGGGAGGGCTGGTTGCCTTGGGCGGCGGATCGCTTTGCCGATTGGGACCTGAGCCGCTGGTGCAAGGTCCATCCAGCTCATCCTTATCCCCAGGCGATGAAAGCCCTGTTGGCCCAGGCTCCTCAAGGACCGTGGCTCTACACCGGCGCGTTGGAAAACCGTCCTGAGCTGGTAGCCCAACTGGCCCAACTGCGCCCCTTGGCCGGAGTGGGCCCTGAGGTGCTTGCTCGGGTGCGCAATCCCTGGTGGCTGTACCAAACGCTCCATCGGGCTGGATTGCCCGTAGCGGAGGTCTGTCCACCAGGCCGGTTGCCGCCTCGGGACGGGAAGTGGCTGCTTAAACCACTGCGCTCAGCAGGAGGATTTGGCATTTGGCGCTGGAACCCAAGCTGTCCTGCCCCTTTCCGATCCGACCGGCATTACTTTCAGAAGTTTCTGCCGGGATTGGCTTGCAGTGGGCTTTTTCTTTCCTGGGAACAGGGGTGTCGGTTGATAGGCATGAGCGGGCAATGGGTGGGACGCAGTTGGGCAGGAGCCGAAGGCTGGATTTATTGCGGCTCTTGGGGGCCGATGGCTCTGGAGGACGAACTTCGCCGTCAGCTAGAACACCTGGGCAAGTGGCTTACGCAGCAGGCAGGACTGCAAGGGCTCTGGGGAGCCGATGGGGTGCTTACCCGGGGCAAGTTCACCCCTGTGGAAATCAATCCTCGGATCACGGCTTCGGCCGAACTGTATCAGCTTGCCCACCGCTGGCCTTTGATCTCTTGGCATGTGCGGTGTTTTGAGGGGTTGGAAAAACCCCCAATCCCTGCCTCTCCCAGCAGCCACCATAAGCTGCCAAAGGAAAGCAGCTTGCTTATAGGGAAAAAGGGACAGGCACTGGCGGGGTCGGGGTTTGTTTGGGCCAAGGTGGTGCTTTATGCCCGAAACCGGTGTCGGTTTCCACCAGGATTGGGCCAGCAGTTGTTGGAGGGCAAGAGGTTCCCAAGCGAGGCGGTTCCCCCGGGCACGCAGGTGGCATGGCGCGACTTGCCTCATCCCCATTCCCCCCTGGCTCCTCGTCAGCCCGTGCTGACTTTGATCGTCAAACTCCCCGGTGAGTATGCTCCGCAGTTGGAGCAAACGGTGGCTCGGTTGGCACGATGGCTTTATGACCTGTTGGAGAACCCAAGCTAAGAGACTTTCGGCAGCCCGACCCACACAGGGAATCGTGCTTTTTGTACCCTCGGGTGCTAGCCGCTCCCTTTCAAGCCCCAGCGCTGCTCTGAGGTGCGGGACGCGCTTCGGCCAAGCTCTCGGTAGGAAAACTTCATCCGGAAGTGTTTGCTGGGCAGGGGTTTGCCGCCCACTTCGGCATACGGATAGATGAAGAAGTTCAGCGGCGGGCCTTGTTGACGCGGTTCCAACTCCAGGTCCCGACCAACGCTAAAGGCCACCCGATCTGCTGGCAAGCGTCCGAAGAACTCTTGGGCCCTTTGGGGGTGTTTGTCCGCTTCGGAGATGTCCACCGGAATCATGCCGCCTTGGTCCGGAAAGAACCACGCCCAACAGTGATAACCGGCCACGGTGCCCTGGGGAGCCGCAGGGAGAGGAAACCCGATCTGAAACACCGCGGGCACCCCTCGGGTACGCATCAATGCCAGAAACAAACTGTGGTAGTCGCTACAGTTTCCATAGCGGCTCTGACACACCCAAAGCACATCGCCTCGTCCCCAACCTTGACCGGTCTTGCGGTAGCTGAGTTTTTGACGCACCAGATCAAACACCTGACGGCCCAACGACCACTCGTCCCGAGCATCACCCAAAGGGTCCAGAAAAACCGACGGCAGCCCCCCGACGGGAACCAACCGGCTGGGAGCCAAAAAAAGCCGCCGCGTGGAAGGCCGGAGGCGGAACCGGAGCGTCTGCTCCCAATGCACCGGACGACGGCGGATCCGATAGGGCAAATCCACTTCTACTCGCCCAGAAGCTGGTACGGTCAGCTCGCCATATAAGATGGGGTTTCCGTATTTGGGATCTCGGGTGCATCGGGCCGGAAAGGGCAAGCGTTGCCAAAGGGGCTGGGCTTGCTGAAACTGCGGCGCATCTTGTAGGCAAAGCGGCCGATAGGGCAGAGGCACCCAGAGCCGAACTACCTGACCTGGCTCCAACCCCCAAAGTTCAAACCCATAGCGGAATACAAACTCCCGCACCTCCTCCGCCTGGGCAGTTCCTCCCACCACCACTGTCCCCAGCACAAATAGCACCAAACCTCGGCGAACCATTGTGTCTCCTAAGATCAATTTAGAAAACAAGTTGGCACGACCCAGCCACCTTCCCACACAGGACAGCTCCACGGTATTTTACCCTCGTGAACTCCAAAAAGGAATTGTAAAGACCACTTATATTCCGCTTTGGAATGGAGCTAAGAAGAGGTTACTTTTTGCCCTTGGCGGTGGGATCAGAGGAGGATCGAGTGGCTGGGGTTTTGGTGGGCAGGTGAGGGCGCATGGGCGGAGAGGTGGGAGCCAGGCGATAAAGCCGCGCCAAGTTCTGCACTCGTTGGCAAATCATCTGACGCAGCTTCTCCGGTGCCAGCACCTCCACCTGATCCCCGTAGCCCATCACCCACCACGAAATCTCCCACAGCCCCGACACACGCACCCAAAAGTCCAGCGTTCCGTCGGGATTGAACCGTGTTCGTTGGGTGGGATGCCACTGCACTTCGGCCACATTGCGGGCCACCAGGGGTTGGAAGCGCAGATGCACATGCTGATCCGGTCCAGGCTCGGGGATCAAATGCCAGGCATTCCGCAAATAGCGACGCAAACTAAAACCAGCCGGAATCCGATACCGCTCCTCCAACAGCTCCAAGTGCTGGATCCGGCCTAAGTTGAAAGTGCGCGTGGCCCGATGCAATGAACTGCGACCGATGCAATACCAGCTCCGACGGCTAAAGAGGATGCAATAAGGGTGGAGCTTTGTCAGTATCGGACCTCCGTCGGCCAGGCTGTCATAGTGGATACGCACCGCTTGGCGGCGCGACCATGCCCGAAGAAGCTGTTGAAGGACATGCTGCTTTTGGTTCAGGGGGTTTCGGGCTTCCAGGCGGATGTGGATAGCGGGGGAGAGTTGGGCCAGTTGTTGGCGCAAGTGGGCTGGGAGCACGCTTTCCAATTTCAAAGCGGCCCGATGGGCCGCTCCCCAAAGCGGCACCCCCTGATGGTCCCCCAACTCATGACACAATGTCAACAACGCTAAGGCTTCTTCCAGGGTGAAGTTGGCCGAAGGCAACAACACCTCGCCCAACAGCCGGTAGCGGCCTTCCAGCGGGTCGTAGAGCACCTCCAGTCCCGAGGCCCGTAATAACTCCAAGTCCCGAAACACCGTGCGCCGCGACACTCCACAAGCTCGGGCCAGATCCGATGCCCGATAGGACCTACCGGACTGAAGAAGCTGAACCAGCCTCAGCAGACGCTGGAGTTTGGAAGAACTCATGCTCCCTCCCTTTGCCACGGGTGTGGTGCCCCTTGGGCTTCCATTTTAATTGGCCCAAGCCCTCCGATGCGGAACTTGGAACCGAGGATGCCCGCTGTGGGCCCGCCCCAGAGAGCCGAGGACCACTTGGAGACATCCGCTCGCCAGCAGCGCTTGGCTCCAAGGAAAGCCGCAGCACTGGGGCCGGTTGGGCAGTTCGGGAAGGAGCTTGGGAGGGTTGGGGTTCGGGCGACTGAGGCGAGGAGTTTCCCGAAGGAGTTTCTTCAGGTGGCGACGGG
>JAJRRR010000302.1 GCA_024279285.1 Planctomycetota bacterium | reverse complement strand
GCAAGTTTTTCCCGCAGCCATGGCCAAGTTGAACCGCTACAGCAGTCGTATCACGCAGCCCAAAAGCCAAGGCGCCTCCCAAGCCATGCTCTACGGCACCGGCTTGACCGAAGAAGACATGGACAAGGCCCAAGTGGGCATTTGCAGCATGTGGTACGAAGGCAACACCTGCAACATGCACCTGAACGACCTGGCCGCGGAAGTCAAGCGTGGAGTTCAAGAGGCCGGGCTGGTGGGCATGCGGTTCAACACCATCGGAGTCAGCGATGGGATTTCCATGGGCACGGAAGGGATGAGCTATTCGCTTCAGTCCCGAGACCTGATCGCCGACTCCATCGAAACGGTCATGTGTGCCCAATGGTACGATGCCCTGATTGCCATTCCCGGGTGCGACAAGAACATGCCAGGGAGCGTGATGGCCATGGGCCGGTTGAACCGTCCGGCATTGATGATCTACGGGGGCACGATTCGGGCCGGATGCTGGCAAGGTCGCAAGCTGGACATCGTATCGGCTTTTCAATCTTATGGAGAATACCTGGCCGGAAAGATTGACGAGCAGACCCGACGCCAGATCGTCAAAAACAGTTGTCCCGGCCCAGGGGCTTGCGGCGGCATGTACACCGCCAACACCATGGCCACGGCCATAGAGGCCATGGGCATGTCGTTGCCTTATAGCTCCTCCATTCCGGCCGAGGATCCTGCCAAACGGGAGGAGTGTCGCCGAGCCGGACAAGCCATCCGAACATTGCTGGAACGGGACATCAAGCCCCGGGATATCATGACCCGAGAGGCTTTTGAAAACGCCATGGTCCTGGTCATGGCCCTGGGTGGTTCCACCAACGCCGTGTTGCATCTGATCGCCATTGCCCGAAGTGTGGGCGTGCCGCTTACGCTGGACGACTTTCAGCGCACCAGCGATCGCGTACCTTACATCGCTGATCTGAAACCCAGCGGGCAATATGTGCAGGAAGACCTGCATCGGGTAGGAGGCACGCCGGCCGTGATGAAATACCTGCTTCAGGAGGGTCTGCTTTGTGGCGATGTGCTCACGGTGACTGGCAAGACGCTGGCCGAAAACCTGGCCGAAGTGCCGCCGCTGGACCCGGATCAAAAGATCGTGCGCCCCTTGTCCGACCCGATCAAACCCTCCGGACATATCCAGATTCTCTACGGCAACCTGGCTCCCGAGGGAGCGGTGGCCAAAATCACCGGCAAGGAAGGCGAACGGTTCACCGGTCCTGCTCGCGTCTTCGACAGCGAAGAAGAGATGCTCCAAGCCTTGGAACAAAAGCGCATCCAAGCCGGGGATGTGGTCATCATTCGCTACGAAGGTCCCAAGGGAGGACCCGGCATGCCCGAGATGCTCACTCCCACTTCGGCCATCGTGGGAGCGGGACTTGGTGGAAAGGTAGCCTTGCTGACCGACGGGCGTTTCTCCGGGGGATCGCACGGGTTTATCGTGGGTCACATCACGCCGGAGGCCCAGGTGGGAGGGCCCATCGCCCTGGTCCAGGACGGTGATCAGGTAACCATTGACGCCGTGGAGCGACGCATTGATGTGCACTTGTCCCCGGAGGAGCTGGAGCGTCGGCGTCGACAGTGGCAGCCTCCGCCACTGAAAGCCCAACGCGGCACGCTGTTTAAGTACATCCGGTGTGTGAAATCCGCTTCCGAAGGGTGTGTGACCGACGAGCCCTAAGCCCCCAGGACCAAGGAGCCTGCCATGGGCCAACCCTATCTGGTGGCCGGGGCCCGCACTCCGGTGGGAAAGTTTCTTGGGGCCCTGAGCAGCTTTTCGGCCCCTCAGTTGGCTGCTCAGGCCATCGCCGCGGTGCTTCAACGCAGTGGAGCCCCAGCCCAAGCCGTGCAGGAGGTGATCTTGGGTCAGGTGCTTCCGGCCGGATCAGGCCAGGCTCCGGCTCGTCAGGCGGCTTTGCAAGCCGGGCTGCCAGCCTCGGTGCCGGCCATGAGTGTCAACAAAGTGTGTGGCTCGGGACTGAAAGCCGTGATGCTGGCTGCCACGGCCATTCGGGCCGGAGAAGCTCAACTGGTGCTGGCCGGCGGAATGGAGTCCATGAGCCAAGCCCCTTACCTGCTCCCTCGGGTGCGAACAGGCTGGAAGTACGGCCACCGACAGTGCTTGGACCACATGCTTCACGATGGGCTGTGGTGTGCTTATGAAGATCGGTCCATGGGCCAACTGGCCGAATACACCGCCCGAAAGTACCAGGTCTCCCGACAGCAGCAGGACCGCTACGCAGCGTTGAGCCACGCTCGGGCAGTGCAGGCTTGGCAACAGGGGGCGTTTGCTCCGGAAGTGGTGTCGGTTCGGGACAGCCAGGGCCGGGTGGTGCTGGATCGGGACGAAGGCCCTCGCCCCGATTCCTCCGAAGAAAAACTGGCCCAACTCCCTCCCGCGTTTGACCCTCAAGGAACCGTCACCGCCGGCAATTCCTCCCAGCTCAGCGACGGAGCCGCCGCCGTGCTGGTGGCCGACGAGTCGTGGCGCAAGCGGCTTAATGGAGCTGTGGTCTGCCGCATCGTGGATTGGGTCACCGTGGCCACCGAGCCCAAAGAGCTGTTCATCGCTCCTGCTCTGGCCCTACGCCGCTTGGCCCAAAACTCCGGCGTGCCCCTGGAAGAAGTGCACCTGTTTGAAATCAACGAAGCCTTTGCTGCCCAAACGGTGGCCTGTCTCAAGCAACTCAATCTGCCCGAAGAAAAGGTCAATGTACACGGAGGGGCCGTGGCCCTGGGCCACCCGATCGGAGCCAGTGGAGCCCGAGTGCTGGTAACTCTCATGCACGCCTTGGCCCAAAGGGAAAAAACCTGGGGAGCCGCCGCCTTGTGCCTGGGAGGAGGAGAAGCGGTGGCGATGCTAGTGCAACGGGAAACTTGATCCCATAACCACTTGGACCAGTCAGAACTCCACACTCAGGCCAAAGGAAACGCTTCCCCTTAGCCGGCCACGCGCCACCGCATTGCAAACAATCGCCCCAGGAAAATCAGCAACACGGCGCACGCGCCCAAGCTGGTCAAAGTGTGCCACAGCAAAGGCCACCACGAGCCCTCCGGAGGCGAAAAATCGTCCAAGACCCTCAAAGGCAACTGAAACACGGTTCCCACCGGACTGAGGAAAAGCCCCTGTTGAACCACCGAAGTCCACTGAGGATGAAACGCTTGCACGAAACTCAACAAGGCCAAAGGGCCAAAGAAAATGGCTGCCAGCACCAGGTAGGCCAGCACCAGACTGTGGCTGGTTTTTCGCACCAGCACCGAAGTGCTCAATCCCACTACCGAAGTGAGCACACAAGTGGTGAGCACCACGGCCAAATAGCCCAACAGGACGCGCCAGTTGCCAAAGACCCGAAAATCCGGCACCAGCACGGCTGCCAGCACCACCGGCCACATCAAGAACAAAGTCAACACGGTGGACACCCGCCAGGCCGCCAGCAACTTTCCTGAGAGAATCTGCCAAGGGGTCAGAAGCGTGGTAAGCAGCAAGTCCAGTGTTTGCCGTTCCCGTTCGTTGGTGATCATTCCGGCCGAAAAGACTGGTCCGGCCAACAGGCTAAACAGCAGCACATAGCTGATGTACCAAGGAGCCCATCGGGGAAACACGAACAACCACAGGCCCATCAGCGGAATGGCCAGGAACATGCTTACCTGAATGACCACGCGCAGCATCAGCGTTCCTTGGCTGAACAGCTCGGCTCTCATTTCTTTGTCATAGACGGGATTGGCTCCATCGGGGAGCAGGTCGGTACGCTTGGGAGGGGCAAAGAGGCGATCCGGAAAGTGCTCACGCCGGATCACCAGTCCCACGGCATGCTCCATCTCTTGCTCCTCGTCCACGACTTCCTGGCCTTCGCTTCCAACATCGGGGGGATGAAGGAGCCGCCAGGCCACGATCTTGCCCAGCCCCAGGCAGACCGTCAAAGCTACCACCGGAACCAGCGTAAAAGCCACCAGCAGCCGCACCGGTCCGGTTTGGGCAAAGGATTGCCAGAACGCCACGGCCAGAAACGCCAGCGGTAAGATTGCCAGGTACGAAACGACCAAAGCCGCCGCGGTGCGTCGGAAAAAACTGCTGCACGCAAGCGACACCATGCCAAAGGTGGCCACCGCCAGCAAAGTGGCCAGAAACACCGCCACGACTTCGTAAAAAGAAGTTCCTCCCAGGGGCAAGCACAACATTACGATCGGCAACGAGCTGAAGATCACCAGACCCAGATGAGTCAAGGCAGCCAGCAGTTTGCCCAGCACAATGGCCCCGGGACGCAACGGACTGGCTAGAAGCATCTCGTAAGTGCGGCGCTCCTTCTCACCCGTGATGGCCCCTGCGGCAAAAGTGGGCGCCATGAGCGAAGCCAGCACAAACTGGCCCAGGAAGAACATATTCACCAGCCGGATGGCCGCCTGAGGGTTGCTGACATCCAGTCGGCGCTGTTGCGGCCAGGCGGCATAGACCACCAGTCCCAACAAGCCCACATAGGCCGCTAAAACCAAAAACGCCCGAGCAGTGCGCAAGTTGACGATCAGCTCGCGTTGCAATACCGGATTGTCGCGCAGATACATGGCCTTTGGGCTTAGCTTACCAATCCTTGGGTGACCATCATGAAGACATCTTCCAGGGTGGGTTCCTTGTCGTGGAACGATGCCACCTTGACCTCGGAGCGCACAAGTTGTTCCAAAAGCTCGGTAACATCTTTTTCATCGCCGGCCAATTCCACGCGCACCGTGTGGTCTTCCACCTCCACACTGCGAGTGGCCGGGAAACTCCGCAAGACCTGAAGCCCTCGCTCCATCCCCTCCAAAAATCGGACTTCAATGGTGTGGTGCCGTCGGATGCGACGGTAAACTTCCCGAATGGGACCATGCAGGACCAACTTGCCGCGTTCAATAATGCCGATGGAAGTACAGCAATCGGCCAGTTCGGAGAGGATGTGGCTGGAGATGAGGATGGTTTTGCCCATCCCGCGGAGTTCTTTCAGCAGGGCTTTGATTTCCAGTCGGGCCCGAGGGTCCAGCCCACTGGCCGGCTCGTCCAGAATCAGCACCGGGGGATCGTGCACCAGAGTTTTGGCCAGGCAGAGGCGCTGCTTCATTCCCCGGGAAAGCGAGTTGACATAATCGTTGACCTTGCCGGTCAGGTCCAGCAGTTCCAACACATCGGCGATAATCCGCTTGCGTCGCACTCGAGGAATCTGATAGGCCGCTGCAAAAAAGTCCAGAAACTCCCACACTTTCATGCCGTCGTAGACGCCGAAGCTGTCAGGCATGTAGCCCATGCTGCGACGCACTTCCAGCGGCTGATCTATGACGCTGAACCCGTTGACGAATCCCTGGCCCGAGGTGGCCTGGACCAAAGTGGCCAAAAAGCGCATCGTGGTGCTTTTTCCGGCCCCATTAGGCCCAATGAAACCAAAAATCTCTTTGGCTTCTATCTTGAGCGTCAGGTGGTCCACCGCCACCAGATCGCCGTAAACCTTGGTAAACTCCACCAACTCAATCATGGCTGTTCTGACAACACAGGGTCTTCGTTGAGGAGCCGAAGAACGACCGGCTGCTTGTCCAACTCAGGTGGTCCAAAAGGCTCGTATTGCAGGTGGAACAGATAGAGCACGGCTTTGCGATGTTGGGCCACCGAGGGGGAGATCTGCATGCCCGCAGGCACCTCTGTTCCCCAAGCCACCAAGCGATAAGCGTCCGGATGGAGCCGGTGCCATCGCAAGACCAACTGCAGTACTTCGTTGAGGCGAAGTTCCCCGAGGCGTATCGTCCGGATGCCAAACTCTTGTTCCAGTTGGGACAAAGGCCGGAGCACATGTTGTTTCACCGGCACTTGCTCCCCCGGGGCCAGACTGGCCACCCAGGCTCCCTGTTCCTGGGGAGTGAGCAAAATCCCTTCCTGCAAGTGCCAAGGGGTGTTGTTGGTCAAGATCCATCCGTCCTCTTGAGCTTCCCAGGAACAAGAACCCGACAAGGGTGCCATGTACTCGCAGCGCAGCAACCCCACCGAGTTGGAAGGAACGAAAAAACCCTCCAGGCGGCAAGTGGCCCCGTCCCAATAAAAGCGAACATCCTGACCGGTGACGAACCCGAATTGTCCTCGTTGTTGGGCCAATTGGGCAGCCTGAGGATCAGGCAACGGCACAGCCATGGCTGCCGGGGTGGAAAAGTGGACCGTGTAAGTCGTGCCCAATGAAGCATAAAGACTTACGAACCTGGTAACATGGGCCCGGGGAGCCTGAGGCTGCGCCTCCACCACGGCCACTTCGGTCCAGGAACGAGCAAAGCCGATGTTCAACTGGGCCAGGCGGATCACCGCCCCGGCAGCGATCAGGGTAATCGGCACCATAGCTGCCCAAGCCCACTCCAACCGTCCCAACAGACGAAACACCAGCCAATTGACCGGCACCAAGATAACCACATACACGCCCAAAAAAGTCAACACAAACCGACCCGAGGGCACCTCTATGCCGGAGCCTTCGCGGAGGATTTCCCGGGCTTGGTAGGAGAGGGAGAACCGAGGGATGTCTTGCAACTTTACTTCCAGCACTTGATCTCCCATCCAATCCCCGGCCAGTAGAGTAGAAAACTCCGGGCAAGCCAACGGGTCGGTTCCGGCAGTGGTTTCCAGCACCAGGGCGCCGCTTTCGTTCCATGGCGGATCGTGCAAGGTGTCCCGAGCAAAAAGCCGCAACGGTGTGAATCGCCTGGCCCAAAACTCCGATTGCTGATCAGACCAGACTTGATGATCCGGCGATTGGAACGGCAAAAGGCGGTCTTGTTGCTGGGATTTGGGAAAACTTCGTCCGGGGAGCCGAAGCAAACAGGAGTTGATGAAGTGATCTACCTGGGGCCAGTGTTGTGGCAATAGTTCTCGTTGAGCCAGCGAGAAACCCACCACCACCACGCGCCCCCGGCCCACCCGTCGTTCCACTACCAAAGGCAGCCTCCGCTTGGCCGAACGCAAGAGGACTTTCACCTGGGGATGGTCTTCCACCTCCAACTGCACCACGGTCCAAGGAGCCAAGGCGTGGAAACGCGGTTGTGCATCCAATGTCCACTGATTGAGCACTTCCAGTTCGTCAGGCTCCAATTGGATCAGGGGTCCTGCTTGGGCCGGCAACCAAGGCTCCAGAAAACTTCCCCGCAGCAGGCTTAGGGTGTCCGGGGCCACCAGGATCAGATGCCCTCCCCAGTGGAGCCAATCAATCAGGGCTTCCTGCTGGGCGGCCGAAAAGTTTTCCGGGTCTATGCCGTCCCAGATCACATAAGCAATCCCGGTCCAGGCCAGCGGATGTGAAGGCACCGGTACATAGCGTCCTGGCACGGGAAACACCAGCCGATAGGTCAAACTTTGCTCCCCGGAGGAGACAAAGGAGCCGGAAAGCATCGGCTCCGGCCAGCGCATCACTTCCAAAAACCGATAGCGATCCGGATCCGAAGCCAGCACCACGACCATGAATTGATAACGCGGCATGCGCACCACAGGTTGCTTCAACACAGCCAGGGGTTGGCCGCTTCGTCGGTGCCGAAGATGCCAAGTAATGCTGATGGTATTTTGGAATGCCGAAGCCCCGGACGATCCACGATTGGGATTGGGCAATCGGGTCAGAAACAACGGGAGTTCCAATCGCTTGGCCGAACCTTGGGCCAGGTTGACCGGTCGGGTCAGAATCAACCGATAAGGGGAGCCAAACAGTTCTATGGGTTCGGAAACCAACTCTGCTGCCGTGAGATTTTCCTCCCGGGAAACCGCCTCCAGGATGGCCATGCCCCAGTGCCCCTCTTTGTAGAAACTCATCACGCGTTGCAAGTCGGCGGGCAAGGTGGACCATCGCCGGAGTTCAAAAGGCGGCTTTTGTTCCTCTGAGGAATCCTCCGGCGAAGAAGCTGTTTGCTGGCCCCAGCTTAAGCTGACAACACAGCAGCCCAACACCACTGCGGCCCAAGTGGTCCAAACGAGTCCTTTGAACAATACGCCCGAGCGCCAGAGCTTTTCCATCGGCTTTTCCCACTGCAAGAAGCTCACCTTCCCCGGATTCCCCGCAGGATTGCCTCAAAGTGGTTCCTGGCGGCGGCCTGGGCCAATGACCCTCATTGCTGGCATTTTATTCCACCGTTCCAATGGCTCCAAGCTTCCGGCCTATCCTCACTTTTCTCCTAGCCGTGCAAAAAACTGGCGGTCCCCTCCAACTGGTTTTTTGGCATGCACTTCAAAAAGTTTTTCACCTACAAGCCGCATACCCAAGGAGGAGAGCGCCATGGATCGCATGGATGCTTCCCTAGCTGTTGCCCTTGCTAGAGCTTCCCGGCGAGCGATCCAGGCCAACACCCTCAGCCACTTGGCCCTTGCCGCCGTCCATGCCCCCGACTCACGCTGGCCGAAATCGGCCGCCAGTTGTTCGAGGTGCTGGCCAAGTCCGGCATCAACCAAGGGGATCGCTTCCTGGGCAACGCGGGCGGGGAAGTCAGCGACGCCTGATAAAGATAAAGGTGGTGGCGTATGGGACACTTAAAAATCGTCCACATCTGGGTGGTGATCGTTTGCCGCTGATCGGGTTTGGTGGCATATGGGTTGCTGCTGGGCCACGGTACCTTGGAGCCCATCGGTCGTCTGGATTACCTGAGAACCCTGCGAACACGGACTGGTTCAGGCTCGCGTGAGGCGATGAGTGCCTTTGGGGTGGGCCGGGCGGTATGGAACCGGGTGCGAGTCTTTCCGGTCCAGGCGTTCTCGGCCTTGATCTTAGCCTTCACCAAAGCCGTGATGGAGATAATGGAAAAGTGAGGATGGCTCCGGAGAATTGAATTGTTGAAATATCGTGACATTTCCACTATACTCAACTCGGCGTCGCCAACCAGTTCGCCAGGGGTCTCAAAATGAAGGAGCAGGTTATGAAAGCTGCATGGCGCTTAGTCCGACGAGAGTTCGTGCTGTTGGTAGTGAGTCTGGCGGCAGGGGCGGTTGCCTTTGCCCAAGGACCTCGTGGACGAAGGGGCAGAGGCCGCTTTGGACCAGGGCGTGGACCCCGGGGACCAGGGCGAGGGCCTCATGGTCATGGTCCGCGGCATCAGGGAGGACCTCCACATGGCCGGGGCCACGGACCCGACCCTCAGTTCTTCGCCGATCGCCGGGACTTTCACTTCTTGTTGGCCAACCACCGGAAAATCCGACGCCGAGTTAAAATGCTCCCCAACGGAGTGGAAACCTGGACCGAATCGGCCGATCCCCAAGTGGTGCAGCGCATCCAGCGTCATGTGCGAGCCATGCACCGGCGGATTAAAAACCAGCAGCCTGTGCGATGGCACGATCCCTTGTTTGCCGAAATCTTTCGCCACGCCCAGAAAATCCACATGAAAATCGAAAACACTCCCCACGGCGTGCATGTCATTGAAACCTCGGAGGATCCCTATGTGGTCAAACTCATTCAAGCCCATGCCCGGGTCGTCAGTGGCTTTGTCCGTCGCGGGTTTGCCCAAGCCCATCGCCACCACCAGGTGCCCAAGCCATAAAGGTTTCCACCAAGACTGTCCGTGCAAGAAAAGCCCCTTGTGCGTCCCGAAGATGCAGAAGGGGTTTTTTGCCGTTCCGGATCGCACACATTTTTCAACTTCATTCAACAGACCGTGCCCGAAATACGACAAGCCGTCTTGGCACGCAACTGCTTGTCAGCAAGGCTTTTGCGCCGGTTAATGGTCCAGGAGGCACCCTGAGTGCACCGGACCAGGAGCTCCAAATCCAAAAAGCTTTGTCCAGGCAGGTTCTCTTGCCAAAATAGCTCAGGCACAGACAAGTGCTCATGACTTCCCTGGATTGGAGTGCAAGGCATGTGCAGAACATGGCTTCTGGTGATAGGAATTTGGTTTTGGAGTTCATGGAACCTGACGGCCGCAGAACCCAACCGTTTGAGTCTCGCGGAAATTCAGCGCGGGTGGATTTTGCTTTTTGACGGACAGACGCTTTTTGGATGGCGTCGGGAAAGCAGAGCGAATTGGCGGGTGGAGCAAGGGGCCATCGTGGTGGACGAAGGCCAACCCGGCTTGCTCCGAACCGCAAGCCAGTTTTCCGACTATCGGTTGCGTTTGGAGTATCGGGCCCCCAGTGGGACCAACAGCGGGGTGTTTGTTCACACCAGCCCACGCCCCAAAAACCCTCGCTCCGATTGCTACGAAGTCAACCTTGCCGATCCCCAAACCAGCCCCTTTCCCACCGGCTCTCTGGTAGGACGGCATCGGGGTGCCGACGCTCCACCCCTGGACGGTAAATGGCATGCCCTGGAAGTGTTGGTCCAAGGAGCAGTGGTTCGGGTTTGGGTGGATGGCAAGTTGGTTTCCCACTACCGCGATCCGCGTCCCTTGGGCCGAGGCTACATCGGACTTCAGTTCAACCGGGGACCGGTGGCTTTTCGCTCCATCCGGCTGAAGCCCTTGGGGCTGAAGCCCCTGTTGGATGCTCAGCTTTCCCGCTGGCGATCCTTTCCCGGAAAACCGGCTCGGTTTCACATAGATGCCCAAGGAGTGCTGCATGTTCGCGGAGGGCCGGGACAGTTGGAAACTCGGGACCAATTCGGCGATTTTGTGCTTCAGATGGAGGTTCGGGTCAACGCACCGGGGCTGAACTCCGGGGTGTTTTTCCGCTGCATTCCGGGGAAGTTCTGGCAAGGCTATGAAAGCCAAATCCACAACGGCTATCTGGCCGATCCCACCCAACCGGCCGATTACGGCACCGGAGGATTCTACCGCCGCCAAAAAGCCCGACGAATCGTCGCCCAAGACCGCAAGTGGTTCGTCAAAACCTTGGTCGTGGTGGGAAATCACATGGCTTGTTGGGTCAACGGCTACCAGGTAAGCGATTGGACCGACCGTCGCCCCGAGCACGAAAACCCTCGTCGCGGATGCCGTCGCACTCCGGGCACCATTGCCCTTCAGGCCCACGATCCCACCACCAATCTCTCGTTCCGAAACATCCGCATTGCCGAGCTTCGCCCTCGGGGGAAGTAGAGGCAAGGTGGCTTGGAGATGCCGCGAAAAAACGGGTTACTGCGAACTCCTCCTGCTAGCCGGTTCCGGTGGCGGAGAGTTGCTCCAGAGGTTTCCAGTCGGCCAGGTGCAATTCCACGCTGCGGCGTCCTTGGAAAGTGTTGATGACCGGTTCAAAAGCCACCGCCAGGGGGCCAGGAGAGTTGGTCAGCTCCGGGGCCCAATCTGCTTGACCAAACGCCACTGCCCGAAGCACCACCGGGCCTTGACGCAGCATCATGCTCAAGTGGCGTCCTCCTCCGCCCATGGTGCGCACTGGCCCGGCCAGCTCTACCCCAGTTGCGCAAATCACCGGTCGCGGGTTCCCAAAACCAAAGGGGGCCAGTTGTTCTATCTGCCTGACGGCTTCCAGCGTCAGGGTGCCCAAGGGCACTTCCGCGTCAATGACGAGTTCGGCCTGGCGTTGATGGGGAGGGATGTTCTGCTGGGCCCAGTGGCAAAAGGCTTCGCGGAACTGCTCCAGGGCTTGAGGGCGGAGTTTCAAGCCGGCTGCCGCCGCATGGCCACCAAACTCCACCAGGTGTTCCCGACACGCCCGAAGGGCCTGATAAAGATCAAACTCACCTACGCTTCGGGCCGAGCCCACTGCCACAGGTTCCTGATTCCAGTCCAGGGAAAGGAGCACCACGGGCCGATGGAACCGTTCGGCCAGTCGCCCGGCCACGATGCCTATCACACCCGGGTGCCACTTGTGCCCAGCCAGCACCAGTGCGGGAGGGTCCGGGTCGGACAACGCTTTGACTTCCTTCAAAGCTGCCTGATAGATGCTCTGTTCCAGCGAGCGGCGCGTGTGATTGAGTTGGTCGATGAATTGGGCCAGCTTCTCGGCTCGGGAGGCACTGTCGGTGCTGAGCAGTTCCACGCCCAGTCGGGCCTGGCCCAGTCGGCCTGCCGCATTCAGCCGAGGGGCCAAAGCAAACGCCACATCTTCGCTGCTGGGAGCAGGAGGCTCCAGCTGACACACTTGCATCAGTGCGCGGACGCGTTCGGTGGGCCGATGACGCAACGCATCCAGTCCATGCTTCACCAGCACCCGATTCTCTCCCAACAGCGGCACCACATCCGCCACCGTGGCCAGGGCCACATAGCCCAACATTTGCTGCAAGAACTCTCGGGCGGCAGGGGAAACTCGGGAGGAGCCGCTGGCCAGACGGCACAAAGCCCAGACCACTTTGAATGCCACGGCCGCTCCACTGAGCGAGGGAAAGGGGGCTTCCGCATCGGGCAGTTGAGGATGCACCAGCGCCTCGGCTTTGGGAAGCTCCGCCCTGGGCAAATGATGATCGGTGATGATCAGGGTGAGTCCCAGTTCTCGGGCCAGTCGGGCTTCTTCCAGACTGGCAATTCCGCAGTCCACCGTCACCACTACCTCGGCCCCCTGGCGGCGGAGCTCTCGCAGGGCCTCCCCATGCAGTCCATAGCCCTGGCTGAGCCGACAAGGAATGAAATACTGCACCTCAGCCCCCAAGCGCCGCAGCGCACGAAACAGGATGGCGCACCCAGCCATCCCGTCCACATCGTAATCCCCATAAACCACAATCTTCCGACGCTCCTGGACAGCTTGCCAGAGCACCTGCGCGGCCTGCTCGGCCCCAGGCAGACTTTCCGGAGGGTGGAGAGAATTCAACGGAGCTTGGAGGAACAGGCGTGCTTCAGAGGGGGAGCGGATTCCACGGGCCAGAAGCAACTGTGCCACCACTGCCGGAACGCCCACCGCACGCTGAAACTCCTGCACGCGGCCCGCGTCATGCGGATAAATCAACCATCGCTTGGGCATCGTGCACGCCACTTCCGTGAACGAGGGAAGGTGTCCGTCCGTTTGGGCCTTATTGGAACCCACCCCTGCGATTTTGGCAAGCAGTTTCTTGGCTCCTCTTTGGTCCTGATCTTGTGCAAGCACGGGGCCGGAGCGGAGCTTCAGTGGTTCTCATTTCTTGCGGAAAAGGTGTAAACTGACTGGGGAAACCCTGTATTGCCAAGAAGGTCAGCAGGCAGAGCCTGACCCCGAGGTTTTTTCTCGCAGAGACTCTAGGCCATGTACAGTTGCCGAGATTGGAAAAGATTGGCTTTGGCCGTGGTGGTTTGGGTGGTCGGAATAGCTCCAGGGTGGAGCCAAACGCCCCCGAAACACCGGACCGTGGTGCTAGCCGGAAAGGTGTTCCCCTTGGCCGAGGCACTGCGGCGCATCGGTGCAGCCCCAGGCGACCCAGACCAGGCACAGAACCAAATGGTCCTGCTGGATTCCCAAGGACACATTCATCCCCTGCTCAAAGACGCCCGAGGTCGGGCCTTCTGGAAAGATGCTCGTTTGTGCCGCGTGCCGGTGGAACTGGCCGTGCGGCAATATCAAGGTTCTCCCTATGTGCAGGTGATCCGCATTCTTCTGGTCAAACAGGGCCAGCGCTACGAGGTGGACTATTGGTGCGATGTGTGCGCCATTTCCATGCTGGAGCTGAAGGAGTGCGAGTGTTGTCAGGGGCCGACGCGACTTCGGCTGCGAAAAGTCGTTGGGCCCCTCCTCCCCTTGCAAGCTCCATAGCCAGCGTTCTTGACTGGGAAATTCGCTGTTTTTCGGGAGGAAAACGGCCATGCCTTCGGCCGATCCGAACCCTGTGCAATCTTCTCCAGGAACTGGGCAGGTTAGGGCCAGGAGGCTGTTGTTTTGGTGGCGTGCGGGTTTGGTGGTGTTTACGGTGGTTGTGGCGGTGTTGGCCCTTCGGGGATGGTGGCCTCGGTGGGTGGAGAAATACCGCTGGCGTGAGCGACGGGCCCGAGTCCAGGCTCAATCCCAACAACTCCAATGGCTCCGACGCATCGGAGCCCAACGCCGTCCTGTTTCCCCAGAGAAAATCGCCCAAGGATGGCGATGGCTGACGGTGGCGTTGATCGTCGGCGCAGGGGTGGTAGGGGGACTGGGCTATGCCGTGTTGCGCTTGCTCAGTGCCCCAGAGCCTGAAGCACATCAACTGGCTCAATCCGATTCTCCACAAGCCAAGTCGGCCCAGATCCCCTGACCCCCCAGGGAGAGCATCTGTCAGCCCTTCCAGGAGGGGGGTTGCAGAAAACCTTCCAGCCATCCGAACAGGTGCCATCGGGCCACCGGGGGCAGGCGGTGTCCTTGAAAGTGGTTCAGCAGGCCCAGGGGAGCCGGGTTCCCGTAGAGTCGGTACACTTCCAGAGCAGCAGCCACATAGGGCCAACTGCGCCGTCCGTCGGCACTCTCTCCGCCCAAGAGCAGAAACGGCCGCGGGGCCACCAGGGCCAAAAGCTCCTGGTGGTCAAAAGGCCACTGCTTCACATCGCGTACTTTGGAGCCCAAGTACCACGGAGCATCCCAATTGGAAAAAGCCAATCCGATGCCCAACTCGCTGGCCACGGCCACTTGCACCCGAGCGTCAAACGCTGCCAAATAGAGCGTTTCTTTTCCGCCCAAGCTATGGCCCACGGCAGCGATACGCTTGGGATCCACTTGCGGATGCCGGGTCAACAGGTCCACGGCTCGTTGGGCGTCCCAAAGCATCTTGGCCATGCCCCGAATGCCCGGATGACGCTTCAACACACGCTGCACGGCTGCTTGGTAGGGTTCCTGAGGCTTTTTCTCCTGCCACAGAAAGCAACGAGGACACAAGGCGACCCAACCGCGTTGGGCTAGGTGAAGCCCCAGGTGTTTTTCAGCCGGTCCTTGCAGCCCAGCGGGTTGATCTATCGTGTAGTTCACCGTGGAGTGAAACACCACCACTCCAGGCAGTTTCTTCTTGGTTTGAGCTGGACGAAGCAAATAGGCCAAGGTCAATTGCCCCGGCTCCACTTCGTAGCGGATCAGTTCTCGAATGCAGCCTTGCACCAGTTCCCGGCGAAGCACTTCATACTGAGGCTTGGGCACCGGGCAGCTCATCCGGCCCAACAGCTCCTGCCAACGCTTCTGTATCCGAGGGCGAAGCTTTTGCCATTGCTCCAGGGTTTTCAGCTCTTGGCCGTTCAGGTCTGCTTTCCAGGGGCGCAAGGGCCGAGGGAGTTGGGGCACAGGGGAAACAGGTCGCTGGACCTCGGCAAGCCACGGCACTCCCAAACCGGGCGTCCTCCAGGCTCCTGCAACCCCTGCCCACCATGCCAGTTGGCCCAACCCGATCAAAAATCCCCGCCGACAAACGCCGCCCAAGCGCAACTCCACCTTGCCCATGATTCCCTTTCCCTTGCAGAAACCCACGCCGCACTACCGATGCCTCTAAAGGGCCGAACCTTTGGGAGTTTAACCCGACTGACTGCCCCGGGACAGACCCGGCTTGGCTTTCTCCTCAATGTCCTACGATGCCAAGCTGCAAGAGAAGACTCCGAAAGAAGCCCCTCGGTGCGGTTGGCGAATCCTGCTGGGGAGCGTATGATACCAAGAGGGGTGGTCCGCCTCCGTGGTCGGCCCCAGGACCTCAGTGCCTCGCTTTCCACGAATCCCTCCAGGAGAATACGCCACATGGGCAAAAAAAAGCCCCGGAAAAAACTCCCCAAGGAACTGGCCGTCATCAACGCCGACAATTGCACCGGCTGCGAGGCTTGTCTGGAAGTTTGTCCGGTGGATTGCATCATCAAAATCCATCAGTACCCGGACAAACCCAACTTGCAGTCCTGGTGCCAGATTGATTTGGAGCGTTGTGTGGGGTGCGAGGTATGCGTGCACCTGCCTCGCAAGAAGACCGATCCCTACGATCTGAAAGTCTGCCCCTGGGACGCCATTGAAATGGTGCCCACTGAACAAGTGGCCCAAGTCGTGGCCCAAATCGGCGGTCCGCCTGAGTACATTGAAAAACACTGGGACGAACTGGTGGGTGTGGCTCAGCACCTGGCCGAACTCAAGGCCGCCGGTGGATAAGTCCGCCAAATCCCACTTGGGCACAATCTGCTCCCCCCAGGGCCAAGGGCTTTGCCAATGCTAAAACGCATTCTGGAGCCTGAGGTAATGGACTCTCCCGAGGAGGCCCTGGCCTATGATCGCATGGACCACACGGAAGTAAACCGCCTGTTTGTCGACGATCTGCTCCAAGCCGCCCAGCAATTCGCGGTAAATACTGAAGAAGTGCTTTTGGATGTAGGCACCGGAACGGCCCAAATCCCCATTGAACTGTGCAAGCGCGGTGAACACTACCGCGTGTTGGGCATTGATCTGGCCACGGCTATGTTGGACCTGGGCATGATGAATGTGGAGATGGCCGGACTTCGGGAACAAATTCAACTGCTCCACATGGATGCCAAGCACCTGGAGTTTGCCGATGGGGAGTTTGCCTGGGTGATGTCCAACAGCATCGTGCACCATATTCCCGAGCCGCAACAAGTGCTGGCTCAGATGTGGCGAGTGCTTCGGCCCGGGGGAATGATCTTCGTGCGCGATCTTGTGCGCCCCCCGGATGAACAGACTTTGGACCATCTGGTGGCCACCTATGCCGGCGATGGGGATGAGCTTCAACAACAGATGTTTCGGGCCTCGTTGCACGCGGCGCTTACGGTGG
>JAJRRR010000301.1 GCA_024279285.1 Planctomycetota bacterium | reverse complement strand
GACCCGGAGAGCCGAAGCCTCGGCGGCTTGGACCAGCAAAGCCCGGGCGAGTTGGCATCCCAGCGGGGTCCCAAGTGCACCCAGGCCGAAGCTCCCGGACGGTGCCTAAGCAGGTGGTCCCAAATCCAAACCGGCTCCTTTTCTTCCGCCGCACCAGAAGAAGCCTTCAGGGCGATCTTGGTGGTGCCGATCCATTGGGCCAGAACTTCCGCCGGCCAAGAGCGTCCGGAGAACAAAGTGGCTAGCACCGAGGACTCCACCACCGGGAACGACGGACCCAGGGGACCACTTTCCAAAAACCACTTTTCGGCCCAACTTCTCCCCGGCGGGCTCTGCCCTAGTCCCGGCACGACGATCACCGCAACCAGGTCTTGCATCCCTTGGTTCTCAGATAGTGAAAATGCGAAAATCCGGCTACTTGGTTCGGCACACCCTGGTGCGGATGGTAAACTAGCAGTCTCCCTCTGTTGAGGCAAAGGGCTTTCCCATGAGCACTGCTGAAGCCATCCAGCAACAAGCCGAAGAATTTCGTGCCCGATACCAAGCTCTGGTCCGGGAAATCCGCCGGGTGATCGTGGGCCACGAGCAAGTGATCGACGGCGCGTTGACCTGTTTGTTTGCCGGAGGGCACTGTTTGTTGGAAGGGGTGCCGGGACTGGGCAAGACGCTCTTGGTGCGCACACTGGCTCAGGTACTAGACTTGAAATTCTCCAGAATCCAATTCACCCCCGACCTGATGCCAGCGGACATTCTGGGCACGAACATCATCACCGAAACTCCGCAGGGACGGCGCGAGTTCCGCTTTCAGCCAGGGCCGATTTTCACTCAAATCTGCCTGGCCGATGAAATCAACCGCGCCACCCCTAAAACCCAATCGGCCATGCTGGAGACCATGCAAGAAGGATGCGTCACCGTGGCCGGAAAGCGGTACGAGCTGGAAAAACCCTTCCTGGTGCTGGCCACGCAGAACCCTATTGAACAAGAAGGCACCTATCCGCTCCCTGAGGCTCAACTGGATCGCTTCTTTTTCAAGCTCTTGGTGGGCTATTCCTCTCGAGAGGAGCTGGCCACCATTTTGCAACGTACCACCAGGCCGGTGGAGCTTAAGCCGCAAAAAGTCATGGATGGCCCGGAGATACTGCGCTGGCAAAAATTCGTGCGCGAGGTGGTGCTGGCTCCGCATGTGGAGGATTACATCGTGCGGCTGGTGTTGGCCACGCACCCTGGCAGTGAGTTTGCCCCTCAGATAACCAATCAATATCTGCGTTATGGGGCCAGTCCTCGGGGGGCTCAGGCGTTGGCCTTGGGCGGCAAAGTGCAGGCGCTGCTCCAAGGGAGGTTTAATGTGAGCTTTCAGGATGTGCGTCAAGTGTGGCTTCCAGCCATGCGACACCGGGTGATCCTGAACTTCGAAGCCCAAGCCGAAAACATAGACCCCGACCAGGTGCTAGAAGAAATCCTGGACCAAGTGCCCGAAAAAGCCCCCGAGGGCCAAGCTGCGTAAGGCAACTTTGCGGCTAGCGGCTTGCGGTGCGAAGAAGCAATCGCTGTTTTTTCCTTCGGCGCTTGGGTGCAAGTGGAAGCGTGTTTTCCCAACGCCACCCCTGCGGTTGGAACCACAGCTTTGCCGAAGTTCGGCGTGTGAGCAGGTTGGGCCAACCTCCGGTGAGAGACAAACTCGGGGAAACAGACGGCTCAGGGGTCTGGAGCTTGAGGTTCGACGAACAGATAAGGACGCAGGCGTTCCAGGCGTCGGGGGCCGATGCCTCGTACCCGAAGGAGTTCTTCCACGCTCTCAAACGGGCCATGCTGGTCGCGGTACTCCACGATTCGTTGGGCCAGCACCGGACCGATCCCGGGCAATTGCATCAGTTGCACCGCGGTGGCCTGATTCAGATCCAGTTGCAACAGCACGGACGGGTGGTTTTCATCGGTGCTTCTTTTGGCTTCCGATCCGGCGGCAGGAGGCGACGAGGAAGCAGGTGAAGCCAACCCCTTCCAAACAAGATGCTCACTGGAGGCCGTGCGAACTGCTTCGGCCACCAGCAGCAGGCACAGCCCTACCCAGCCCAACAGCGTGGCCAACGCCACCACACTCTGGTGAGAGCGGCCTAAGACCCACCATCGGTCCCAGTTGTTCGGGACCGAAGCTCGGGAAGGGTTCTGGTTGGAGGCACCAGAGCTTTGCGATGCCACAGCGCGTAGGGCCTCGAAGTGAGGAACTATCCGACAGCCGTTGGCCATCGGGCAGCTTCGCGTTCTGCTTCCAGCACCTCTTGGACGATTCGCCGGACTTCTTGCACTTGGGCCTCATCCATCCGACGCTGCGGAGGGCGAGGCGGGCCAAAGTCCAGTCCCAGTACCCGCATCGCCGCTTTGAGAAAGGTTATGTTGTAAGAGCTTCCGTCTCGGGCACGGAAGTCTTCGATGGGCCGAATCCACTGTTGAATACGCATAGCCTGGGTCCAATCCCCCTGGACGCATGCCCGGTGCAGGGCCAAGGTCAGGTGGGGACAAATGTTTCCCGCCCCGCTGGTGTAGCCTGTGGCTCCGGCCAGCATAAAAAACGGCGCATAACGCTCAGCCGATCCACAGTACCAGTCAATCCGTCCCTGATCGTCTTGAACCACCCGATTGAACGCATCCAGATCGTTCACGGCATACTTGACTCCCACCACCTTGGGATGGTCGGCCAGCTCCAGCAACAGAGAGTCGGAAGGGATAGGATCTTTTTTGTATACGATGGTGGGAGCGACTAGGCGGTCCAGTAGCCGGATGTAGTAGTCCCAAGCACCGGCGTCCGAAAGATAAGGAGCCGCCAGGGGCATGACCATCAGCGCATCTGCGCCGGCTTCCAGGCAGGCTTCGCCTAGCCGGAGGGCATAGCTGATTTGAAATCCCACCGGAGCGACGATCACCCCTTGCTGATCAAACACTTCGCTG
>JAJRRR010000300.1 GCA_024279285.1 Planctomycetota bacterium | reverse complement strand
GAAAGTCCTCTATGTGCTCAACCTCCCGCCAGAACGCGTCCCCAAGCTGGTCCAAGAACTCCGCCAAGCTCGCAAGCTCAACCCCAAGCTGAAAATCCTTCCCGTGGACCACCGCGAAGTGCAGCAAAATCTCAAGCGAGCCGGAGTGCTGGAGGAAGACCCTAAAGTGCCTCCCTACTGGCGAGCCGGAGGGATGACCAATCTACAACGCTTGCTGCAGTACACTGCCGTGGTGTACCTGAACCGGCCCGGCGAAGTGCAACCCGTGGTCCCCATCCCGGAGTTTGGACTCTATCATCCCGATCTGCCCCAAGTTTGCTCTTCTCCCCAAGAGCTGAAAAAGCGGCTCTCTTGGGACGCCCAAGCGCCCACGGCCGTGATGCTGATTCAGCAAAGTTTCTGGATCACGGAAGACACGCAGGTCATAGATGCTCAGCTTCGGGCGTTGAATCGGCAGGGGTTCAACGCAGCAGCGGTGTTTGCCGACTCGGTGAAACGACTTCGGAAACTGCTGCTGGAGTTGAAGCCAGATGTTTTGGTGGAGGATCGTCACGGGACGATGTGGCAGGACGAAGGTCCTCGCTCCGTGCTGGAGGAGCTGGATGTTCCCTACCTGCGGCCCATCTCCATGCTGGCCTACACCGTGCAACAGTGGCGGGAAGACCCTCGGGGCCTGCACCCTCGGGATGTGAGCCACTTCATGACCATTCAAGAGTCAAAAGGGACGGTGGACCCTTTGGTGGTGGGGGGACTAAAGGAGAGCGTTCAGGGGTTCAAACTCCATGTGCCGATCCCTCAGCGGGTGGAGCGATTTGCCCAACGGGCGGCAGCTTGGGTCCGACTGCGACGCACCCCCAATGCCCAAAAGCGGATCGTCATCGTCTATTACAACCGCACCGGTGGCCAAGACGATCTGATGCGAGGAAGTCCCACCGGGGCATTTCTGGACGCTCCGGCCAGTTTGGTGCGATTTTTGCCGCGGTTGCGGGAGCGGGGATATCGGGTGCACCCTTTACCCCAGGATCAACAGGAGCTATTAAGCTGGGTTCGGCAACGAGGGCGCAACTTAGGCCCCTGGGCCCAAGGAGAACTGGAACGCCTAGCTGACCAGCCCGGGGTGGTCCTCATCTCGGCCAAAAAACTCAACCGCTGGCTCCAACAGCGGCTCAAGCCCCATCATCGCCAACTGCTGGAAAAGCACTTCGGCCCACCTCCAGGACGGCTCATGGTCGTGCATCGCAACGGGCAGCCTCATGTGGTTCTGCCGGTCATTCGGCTGGAAAATGTGCTGTTGGCTTGCTTGCCTCTGCGCGGGGAAAAACAAGACGAGCGGCTGCTTCACTCACGGGATGTTCCGCCCCCTTACAACTACCTGGCTTTCTACTGGTGGCTTCAGGAGGAGTTTCGCCCTCATGCGGTGATTCACTGGGGCACCCACGGCACAGTGGAGCTGCTGCCAGGGAAGGAAGCCGGATTGAGCGAAGACGATTGGGGAGACCTGTGCATTGGAACCCTTCCCGTGGTCAACCTCTGGATCATGGACAACTTGGGCGAGGCCACCTTGTCGCGTCGCCGAAGCTATGCCCTGCTGGTGGACCACCTGGTGCCTGCGGCGGAAAACGCCGGACTCAGCGGCCCTTTGAGAGCTATTCACGACGACATTGACAAATTTGAAACCTTGGAGCCTGGGCTGCTGCGACGCCAGTTCCGCAAAAAGATCACCCAAGCCGTGCACGAAATCGGTGTGGATCAAACCTTGGGCATCCAAGGGCTGCCTCAGCGACTCTTGACCGATGAGGAAATTGAGCGAGTGTCGGTCTATTTGCACGAGGTGTACAACTCCACCACGCCGATGACGCTGCATGTGTTGGGTCAGCCTCCCGAGCCTAAGCGGCTGGCTTCGTGGTTGGTGTTGGCCTTGGGCCGGAAGTTTTTGGACCGCTTAGCGGAAGTGGTGGGTGTACCGTCCGGGATTGAACACTTTCCGGGGGATCGGACCAAGTATCTTCGCCGTCGGGCCCAAAAGCTGCTTTTGGAGGTGCTGTGGCACGGCAAGCCCGCTCCCCCTGCACTGGCTCAGGACATTCAACGCGCCCGAGTGCTGAAACAAAAAATTGAATCAGCAGATCAGGAAATCGTGCAATTGCTGCGGGCACTAGAAGGCCGCTATGTGCCCCCAGGTCCTGGGCCCGATCCCATCCGAAACCCCTCCAGCGTGCCCAGTGGACGCAACCTCTACGCCCTCAATCCCGAGGAAATCCCCACCCCCGCCTCTTGGGAAGTAGCCGTGCAACTGGTCAAACAGCTCCTGAAAAACCGGAAAGTGCGCAAGGTGGGCATTGATCTCAACGGAATGAACACCATGCGCGACTATGGAGTGATGGAGGGACAGATCCTTTACCTGCTGGGAGTGCGGCCGGTTTGGGATGCCAATCGGCTGGTGGTGGATGTGGAGGTGATTCCCCGGGAGGAGTTGGGAAGGCCCCGAGTGGATGTGTTTGTGGCCATCGGCGGCACTTACAAGGAGAACTTTCCCACCCGAGTCAAACTCATCGCCAAAGCCATCGAATTGGTCTCCCAACTTCAAGAGCCAGACAATCTGGTCCGCCAGGGCACCCTGCAACTGGAACAAGCCTTGCTGGCCCAAGGGTTCTCGCAAGCTCAGGCCCGACGGTTGGCCACCGCTCGCATCTTCGGCACCAAGCCCGGAAACACCAGCGGAACCAACATCCTCCACCTGGTTCCCCGAAGCGGTGTCTGGTCCACCGAAGATCAGATCGCCGAAGTGTACATTGACAACATGAGCTATGTGTTCACCACGCAGATTTGGGGGCAGAAGATTCCCGGGCTTTATGAACAAGCCATCCAGGGCACGGACACGGTGCTTCGGGTGTGGGCGTCCAACATGACCAGCCAGCTTTCCAACCATCATGCTTACGAGTACCTGGGCGGGCTGAGCATGGCCGTGCGCAAACTCACCGGACGCACCCCCCAAGCGTTCATCGCCGATGTGCGCGATCCCACCGCCGCACGAATCCGCCAGTTTGAAGAAGTTCTGGCCACCAACCTCCGCACTGAGCTTCTGAATCAAAAGTGGATTCAAGGTATGATGGAACACCAATACGCTGGGGCCGGAATGATGGCCGAACTGGTCAAAAACACCTTCGGATGGAATGTCACCCGACCGGAAAGCGTGCCCCAGTTCGTTTGGGACCAGATTTACCAGGTTTATGTCCAAGACCAATACCAACTGGACCTCCAACGGTGGTTTGAGCAAGTCAACCCGCATGCTTTGCAAGAGATCGCCGCCGTGATGTTGGAAGCGGTGCGCAAAGGCTATTGGAATCCCAAGGCCGAAGTGGTCCAGCACCTAGCCCGATTGTATGCTCAACTGGTCAGCCGACACGGGGACTCCGCCGGACTCACAAGCGGTGGAAACCGGCCGCTGGAGGAGTTTGTGCGACGCCATTTGGAAGCGGTGGGCCAGCACGCCTTGGTGGCCCGCATGGAACGGGCCCTGCATCAGGTGGCCGGCTCGGCTTCAGAGCGTGAGGGAGAGAAAGTTTCCGGGCCGCAGCTTCAGGAGATCAAGCCTCCCAAGCTGCAGGCACGCTCGGCCCCTTCGCGGTTGGTATGGCTGGCTGTTGGAGCACTGGGGGTGCTGATGTTGCTGGGCTTTTGGAAAGCTTGGGGGGTGCCGCGGTGATGGATCACCTGACCCGAGTCCTTTATTCCCTCTCCGGGGCGCTGCTGGTGCCGGTGGTGGTGCTGCTTTTGGCCCTGGTGGGAATGAGTGTGGTTTATTTCGGGGGGATGCTTTACGAGCTTTGGCAGCGCCTACGCTACTTGCGTCGCTTTCGCCAACTGGTGGAGAAACTGCGTCAGGATGCCCAGGCCCCTTTTGACCCTCAGGAGCTGCCGCCGCTTTGTGGGCTGCCAGGGCTGGCTTTTTGCCACCGGGGAGCTGATGCCCAGAAAACCCTGGATGACCTCCAACTTCGGGCCGAGCGGGCCTTGGCCCAATTGACTTTCGGAGTGCGGTTGGGCCCCATTTTGGGGCTAGCTGGCACCCTGATCCCCTTGGGCCCGGCCCTGGTGGCCCTCTCCCAAGGCGACATCGCTACCTTGTCGGCCAAACTGGTGGTGGCCTTCACCACCACGGTGTTGGGTCTGCTGGTGGGCGGGCTGTGCTTTGCCATGCACCTGGTCCGACGCCACTGGTACATGCAGGACTTAAGCGACATTGAGTTCCTTTTCAAACGAATGGAGCCTTCCCATGCGACGCCTTCGCACCCTAGGCCATGACACCAACGATCCCTTGGAAGGAGTGGCCAACTTTTTTGATCTGGGCGTGGTGTTTGCTTTGGCTTTTATGGTGTCGTTGATTTCCTATTTGGGACTGCCGGAGCTGTTGCAGAATCGGGACCTCACTTTGGTAAAAAACCCCGGCAGCCAGCAGATGGAAATCATCCGCAAGCGTGGAGTGCGCATCACCCGCTACCGGATCAGCCGACAACGGCTGCGCGGCGAGGGAGAAAAACTAGGCACAGCTTATCGTCTTCGCACCGGAGAGGTAATCTATGTGCCGGAGGATTAACCCACAATAAACCTTGTGAAGCGGCAATTCTAAAATCAAGTTCCGTGGGCACTTTGCTTTTTGTTGGGATAAGAACAAAGCCGAGCCCAAGGACATTCTTGACACTTAGGTTCCTGGGGACGGCATACAGTACGACCAAGTTCCCAAAGCACAACATCAAAGATTCCAGGATACTCAGGCCACAGCTCTCTTGCGCGGTAGATGATATAATCCGCCTTTGCTTCTTTAGGAACAAAACCCATCCTGGAGAAAACTCGCTTGATTTGAACATCTACCGAAATATCCACAGAATAATAATCGCTTAGTGGAACCCGAAAATATCGGACAAGAATGTTTGTGGCCATTGTTGCGATCTTGGGACCCACTCCCCTAAACTCCAAAAATCTCCTTACA
Source organism: Planctomycetota bacterium (assembly GCA_024279285.1). Lineage (GTDB taxonomy): Bacteria > Planctomycetota > Planctomycetia > Pirellulales > S012-138 > S012-138. Next base: position 1,268 of record JAJRRR010000300.1, on the reverse strand, counting down.
AGAGTTGCACTTGCCGGCCGGTCGTTCCATATTTTCTTGGCGTCTCCGTCGTAATGGTGGACAATATGCTGAATTGCGTAAAAAATATTTTCAGCCATGTCATCTGGGAACCTGTGCAGGGGAGACGGACGACGCATTACATTTTTGAAATCGCCTATCTTCATCTTTGCTAAGCGGCCTATGGAAAAAGAACCTATCCGCCGTTTAAGTTCGTAAGGAATAAGCCACGCTTTCTCCGACTTGATTTGCCGATCCGCAATGCAGGCAATCACAAAAGCATGAGGAAAGTTCTCCAAGTCATTAAGAATCCGATCTGCTTCCAAGTGATGGGTAAAGTGAACGAACTGCTTAGGTTGCTTCAACCTCCGCTTTGCTTCTTCCACTAGCCGATTTCTGAGCCTGCGCAGAGTAGGATTCATGGGCATTTCCCTTCACACTCTCAAGGACTACGCAATTTCTCTGAAAATATCCATTCCATGCAGATAAGAATAACTCTTGAGCCCCCGATGTGGAAATCAGAGTGGACAGCAATTGACCTACTGTTTCACCTTACTTAGTTAGTGGCCGATTTACAAAAAGCCGATAATCTTCCCTTTCCCCGCAATTCCGCTATAGCAACCTCTGTCTGCCAGGAGATACTTGTCCCATAGTGGATTCGTCATCCCGGCGCTTAGTGGTATCAACAACCACCCACTTCCATCTGAAGATGAGGACGGATTGCTCGTGAGTTTAACAGTTGCGGTCTATCAACACAGCGTGCGGCGTGCTTGGTCAGCATTTTGGATTTCCTATGCCCTTGTTTTCCCAAACCGTCGGTCCAGAAGTGCTCCAGCGACGCAACAGGCCCATCCCCGTAGCTAAAGCTGCGGGCTCGCCAGTGAAATTACCTACTAAAGCGGTGGTTTTTTATAGTGGGAACCATGCGCCGAGACTGTAAGCTCGTGGATGCCTTTATTTTTGGAAATGCTTTGGCTTGGTGCCATAGATCCCCTATCAGTCCTGCCCACAGGATCAACAATATCTTTCACTTTTATGAGCAGTTTCCTGTGTGGGGAATCCCTAACGGAACAGAAGCGGATATTACTCTTTAGCATATTTCCAAAGAAATGCTATTCGGCCGGAATAAGCAATTCGGGCTTTTCCAGTTTCCCCACCGCCTGGAGGCAGAACAGTCGTGAGGCGGTTCGGAGAAACATGCGGCCGTGGGCCACTGCGGGTGTAGAGTTGCTTTCTTGACCCAAGGGTATCCGGCCCAGGATTCCAAATCG
>JAJRRR010000299.1 GCA_024279285.1 Planctomycetota bacterium | reverse complement strand
GGCGACCCACCTGCGGTTGCGAACTGGTCTCCAGTCGCAACTTCCCGGATGAAGTGCAAGGAGACTACTTGCTTAACAACTGCATTGGGTTCCAAGGAGTGTTGCAGTATCGGATGCGTGAGGAGGGTTCCGGGTTTTTTGCCGAGCCGGTGCCTCCGCTGCTGAGGAGCTCCGATCCGACTTTCCGTCCAGTGGATTTGCAATTTGGGCCCGAGGGAGCATTGTATGTGGTGGACTGGTGCAACCCGCTTATTGGACACATGCAGCACTCGATTCGGGATCCGAATCGGGACCACACGCACGGTCGGATTTGGCGGATTCACTACGCACGCCGCCCCTTGGTGCGTCCGCCCAAGATCGCCGGAGAGCCGGTGGAACACTTGCTGGAGTTGCTCAAAGAGCCGGAGCTTCGGACGCGTTATCGGGTGCGTCGGGAGCTGCGTCAACGGCCCACCCAGGAAGTGGTTGCCAAACTCCGTCAATGGGTCAAACGGCAAGACCCCCAAGATCCCCACTATTGGCACCACTTGTTGGAGGCCCTTTGGGTGCACCAGCACCATCATGTGGTCAACTTGCCGCTGTTGAAGAAGCTGCTGGAGTGTCCGGAGCCGCGTGCCCGAGCCGCTGCCACACGCGTGTTGTGCTACTGGCGCCGCCAGGTGCCGGAGAGTTTGGAGTTGCTTCGCCGTCGGGTCAACGATCCCCATCCACGAGTGCGGCTGGAAGCGATTCGAGCGCTGAGCTTCTACCGGGGAGCTGATGCCCAAAAAGCCCTGGACATCGCCGTAGAATCGCTGGTCCATCCCCAGGACTACTACTTGGAATACACCCTCCAAGAAACCATTGCCACCTTGGAAGGCCGCATCAAGCAACACAAGCGTCAGGCCAAGCGTTAGCCTGGTGGTGGATTCCTGCCTTGTGTGATCTGTGGAGAGCCGGCTTATGAACAGCAGGTGCGTTTGGGGAGTGTTGTTGTGTTGGGGGCTTGTGTTCCCAGATGGAGCTTTGGCTCAGGGGAGTAGCCCTGGAGCAGCCGCAGCCGTGCTGCGTCTGCTACAAAGCGGGCGTCTGCCCCCTGAGCGGCAAGGGCCTGCTTTGCGCCTGCTGTGTCAGCGAGGAGGGCCTCGGGAGCTGGCCTTTGCGTTTCAGGTGGCCTTGGATCCCAAGCGACCCGCCGAGCAAAGAGCCGAAGTGCTCCGGCAACTTGCCTTGGCGGCTCGTCAGCGCCGGGTGCGTCCCCAAGGAGACTTGACCCAACTGGGGCAACTCCTCCAGGGCAAAGAACCTTTGCCGGTGGTCCAAGCGGCCATTCATCTAGCCGGGGTTTGGGCTCTGGACACTCTGGCTCCCAAGCTGGCCTTGCTGGCCCAAGACGCTCAAGCTCCTCCCCCGTTGCGGCGTACCGCTATAGAAGCCTTGCAGCGTATGCCGGGCAAACAGGCCACGCAGTCTCTACTTCACCTGGCCCGAAGCTCCGCAGCACTGTCCTTGCGGTTCCAGGCAGCCGGAGCGTTGGTGGCACGCGACCCAGCGATTGCTGCCCAGGTGGCTGCGGAGTTGATCCCGCTTTTGAACGAAGATGTGGAGCTCAAGCCGCTGCTGCAGCCGTTTCTGGACCAACGGGGAGGGAGCCAACAGTTGGCCCAGGCTCTCCAAGGCAAGGCGCTTTCCGGGGATGTAGCCCGACTGGTACTTCGGTACTTGTACTCCGTGGGCCGCTCCGATGCTGAGCTGGTCCGGGTGTTGGGCCAAGCTGCCGGAATTGATCTGTCCAAACCTCCCTTTGGCGAAAAGGACATTCCCGAACTGGTGGCCGAAGTGCAGCAACACGGAGACCCCGCCCGAGGAGAGTTGGTGTTTCGGCGCAAGGAGCTCAGTTGTGTGAAGTGCCATGCCATCAACGGAGTGGGAGGCAACATCGGACCGGACCTGGGTCCTCTGGGAGCAAGCTCTCCGGTGGATTACATTCTGCGCTCCATTCTCTTTCCCAGTCAGGCCATCAAGGAGCAGTACAAAACCCGGGTGATCATCACTTCCCAGGGGCAGATCATCACCGGGATTCAGGTCAGCCGGGATGAACGCAAGGTGGTGTTGAAGACCGCCGAGGGGGAGTTGCGCAGTGTGCCGGTGGCCGACATTGAGGAAGAAGCCGAGGGACGGTCGCTCATGCCCGAAGGGCTGACCCGATTCCTGACCCGAAAAGAACTGGTCGATCTGGTGGCGTTTCTTTCCCGGTTGGGCAAGCCGGGCCCTTGGGCGATTCCTCAAACCCCGGTGATCCGCCGCTGGGAAGTGCTGCTGCGGCCTCGGCCCGAGGTGGTTCAACAAGTGCCCGATCCTTTCCTGTTGCAGAAAAAAGTGCGACAGCTTCCCAAACGCAGATGGCAAAGTGTGCTGGCGTTGGTCTCGGGCCACTTGCCGCTTTCCGAAGCAGTGCAAGTCGCACGATCAGAAGTGCTCTACTTGCGAGGTTATGTGAATGTGATCAAACCAGGTCGGGCCCAAGTGATGCTCAATTCCACCCAAGGAGTGCATGCCTGGTTGGATGGGGAACCGTTGCCGCTGGAGGGCAAGGCCGTGGTGGAGCTTTCCGCAGGACGACACGAGTTGCTCTTCCGCGTGGACACGCGCCGCTCGGCCCCTTCGCTGCGCGTGGAGCTGAAGCCCTTGGGAGCCGCCATCCAGCCGGTGGGCGGGAGCTAGTCTCTCTTGGCAATCACTTCTCCGTCCTCCTGGTTGTCAAGCTGCGCAAAGAAAGATCCCACCGGAGACCCGGTGGGATCATTTATTGTGGAGGGCACGCCAAGGGGAGGTTTACTCCTCGTCTTCTTCCTCTTGTTGGGCTTTGGGACGGAAGCCGGTCAGTCCGCTATAGTCGGAGCGGTCTTCCGGATGCCACAGTGGCAATCCCAACTCCACCCGCTTGGCCAGCACGGCGATTTTTTCCGGCGAGCCGGCCGGGGCATCGGTGGGTTGGAACTCCTCGGTAATCCGAGGTTGGAAGAACTCGTCGTGCCCGTACTTCTCAATGGCCTCAAACACATTGCGTACCATTTTGTACAACCCTCGCTGCATCAATCGTGGAACAGGAAACGGCCTGTACGGTCTTCGCTGGTTGATGTTCGTGCTGTTTTTGTTTTGGGTCCATCAGAGAGATGGAACCCTGCGCCCTGTTCGGGCCAAGAGACCTACCACCTGGGAATCAGAGTCCACGGAACGCAGCAGAACTACCGGGGCAACCGTCTCATGGTTCCGCTTCCCAAGCGGCGCTCCTAAGGGGCTTCAGCTACCCTTACCACACCCTCATTATCCCTAAAGAAGCAGTGCTGTCAAGCAGTCAAGAGAAAAAATGAGGGGATTTTTTAGATGCGCTAAGAAATTCATAACCTTTTATGCTTCCGAGCCTTGTCTCCACCCCTCATGTGGCGAAGCAGCGTAAAGTATTCGTAGCATCTTTCCGTTTTGTAATGATTGGCTAGCCATCGTTTTAGCTCCGGAAACTCTTCCAGCTCGCGGTCCGAGCCACGCGGGAATTGGGGCACGCCGTCCTGGTGGACCAAGACGAAGTAGGTGGGAGGGTTTTGGGCCAGTTGGGCCAGGAATTCCCGACGCCACTTCTCCACTCGGGGATGCCCCCGGCGGCAAAGTGTGCGGTTGAAAGCAAATCGTGTGGCTGCCCGGCGGCCTGAGAGAAAGTAAATCAGGCATTCGTGGCCCCACACCTGGATTCGCTCCCCCGGGGCGGTGTGTTGGGCCAGGTATTGGGCCACAGGCCAGGTTTGCTCATAGGGAGCGGCACCGACGCGGAATCGGGCCCGATACAAGTCCAACTCTCCATGCCCCCAGAGCCGCACCACCTCCTTGGCCGTCCGAACCCAAGAAGGCACATCCACCGTTCCGACCAAAAGCCCCAGGCCGCCTATGCCCAGAGCCACTGTGCCTGACCGAACTTGGCCCAGGCAAGCTCTGGCCACCAGTTGGGCCATTCGGGCCACGCCCACCCCGGCCGCAATGGACAGGATGCCCACCGCCGGGGTCCAGTGATAGGGCCAGAACTTCCCCTGCCAGATCACCACGGCATAGTGGGCTGCCAACCACCAGCCCAGCAGTCGCCACAACCGGCAATCCCGGATCCTCCGATAGCCCAAGGCCAACAAAGCCAGCAGTTCCATACGACTCCACCGGGGATCAAGCAGCATGGTCAGGGCTTCGTAGGGTTTGCGGTATCCTCGGGCATAAACTTGCCAATTGTGCAGCACCACTTGGTTCCAACACGCCTCCAGAGCTCCACCACGCCACAGCCAAGCCAGCAGGGGAAGTGCCACCGCCGTTGCTCCCAGCGCCGAAGCGAGGAGCCATCGGACCAGGGGCTTGGCTCCCCGGTGGCGAAGCAGTTCCCAGGCCACCGGCACGGTGAGGACCGCAGCGGGCAGGACGGCGGTGGGTTTGAGGGCCACGGCCCATGCCCACAAGCTCCCCCAAGCCCAGCCGTGCCAGCTTTTGAGATGCTTGGGGCCAGAAACCACAAGGAGCAAGGTGGCCAAGGCAATCAACAGGAGCAGATCTTCCACCTGGGCGGTTTGCCACGGGGTGCCCCAGTCGCCTTGAAGCAAGGCAAAGCTCATCACACACGCCGTGGCCCAAGCTGCCCAGGGACCGGCCAACTTCCAAGCCAACGCGCTGCCCAGGCCCACGCTGCCCAGCGCCACCAAATAGAAAAACCCACGCACCGCAAGCTGGGTCTCGCCGCCCAAATACAACACTGCGGCGAAAGTCATATGGGTGGCTGGGCCTTTTTGCTCAAACACATCCCGGTAGGGCATCCCCCCTTGCAAAATCACCTGGCCCACATAGGCAAAAAGTCCCTGATCGCGTGCCAAGGGCATGAAGATCAAAGGAGACAACACCACGGCACTAGTGCCTAACAAGGCCGCCCAAACCGCCAAAGTCTTGCACCGAGCAAGCCAGCGGAGTTCGGCGTTTAGGAGCTTGCTATCTGGGATGCTCATGGAGAGCTGGGCCAATTGGCTCATGGCACTTTTGACTCTCTGGTAGCCAGGAGAGTTTTTCCCACAGGAGCCCAAAGCTCATAAGGCCCCCAGGTATGCACCGGCCGGTAGTGTTTGTGGAGCCATTGCTCCAAAGCACGGAAGTATTTCAACTGGGCTTTCATCCCTTCGGGAGAGAAGTAGGTTTCGTCCCCGTGCACGAGCACCACAAAGGCTGGCTTTTTGGTCTTCAAGGCAGCCAGGTACTCCCGGCGCCATTGCAGGATGCGTGGAGAGTCAAACCGGCACACGCTCAGTCCCAACACAAACCGGCACGGAGCCCGACGCCGGGAGAGGAAGTGCAACATGGGCTCACGGCCCCAGACGAGCAGAGTGTCCTCCGGAGCGGAGTGTTGGCGGATGAATCGGGCCACTTGAAGCACTTCTTGGCCGTCACCCTGGCCGGTGGTAAACAGCCCGTAGTATTCCTCCAATGTGATCTTCCCGCGAGCCAAGCGCACTATCCAGGTCCAGGTGTCAAGGTACTGGACCGGGTGAGTAGCGCAGACCAGAAAGGCCAAGGCGGTGAGGAGGGCAGGCTGCCACAGTGGTTTTTGGGCCCAGGGGCCCAGCCCCCGGGTGATGCGTCGGCTTAGGTGCACCAAGGCCGGGGCTGCCAGGATGGCCAGCGTGCCCAGCACGGGGGTCCAGTGATAGGGCCAGTACTTGCCCTGCCAGACCACAGCCAAATAGTGCCCCCAGCCTAAGGCCAGCACCAGGTAGAAAAACCGCGTTGGGCGACACAGTCCGCCCAGGAGCGTCAAAGCCACGGCCAGAGTGAGCCGGGACCAGCCTCCGCCCAGGAGCATCAAGGCTCCCGACCAAGGGGTGCGGTTGGTGGCTGCATAGGTGCGGTTGTGCTCCACCACCGAGACCCAAAAGTCTTCCCATGCCCCTTGCCACCACAAGTAGCCCACCAAAACCACCGCCGGAAACAAAAACCCCAACACCGAAGTGGCTGCCCAAGTTAACCAGCGCAAGAATCTCTTCTCATCAGGGGCTTCACTCCAGGCATAGCCCAAGGCCAAGGTGCCCAAGGCCACCGAAGGCACCAGGGCTGTGGGCTTGTAGCAACAGGCCAAGCCCATGAACAACGCGGCCACGGGCCATCGCCACCAGCAGGTTCTGGCCTGTGCCGAGCCTAGCAGAAGCAGCGAGCCTAGCGACAGCAGCAAAATGATGTCTTCCACCTGGGTGGTGAAGTACTGAGCGCCTCGTCCGTGCGAAAGGGCAAGCACCACGGCCCAGGCGGCGGGCCAGGTGCATCGGGGCCCTGCGAGTCGTCGGGCCACCACGGCAGCCAGCGCCGCACTGGCCAACACCACCAAGGCAAACGCTGCCCGAATCTTCCACTGCTCTTGTCCCCACAGGGCCAGGATCAGGGCAAAGGTGTAATGGGTGGCTGGGCCTTTTTGTTCAAACACATCCCGATAGGGGAGTCCCCCGTCCAGGATCACTTGTCCGGCATAGGCGAACAGGGCCTGATCGCGTGCCAGCGGATAAAGCACCGACGGCACCAATGCCAAGGCCAGTAATGCTGTCGCCGCCCCAACTGCCAGAAAACGACGGATCGCCAAGGCTCCTGCTTCTAAGCAGGGCCGGGGCAAGGACAGGGGCCAGTTTGACCGGGTCCAGTTGGGGAGGCTCGTGGGAGTGCTCACTGGCGGAGGGGATTTGTAATGGCGCCGCGTTGGGAACCAATGGACTGGTTTTCCCGCATAGGGTCGGGGCAGTGTAAACGGGTCCTGCAACCCAGGTCAACGCAGACCCAATCCCCTCTGCGCCTTTTTCCTAGAAGGGCCTCAGCGGGAGGCGAATTCGGGGGCAATGCAGGACATCTCCGGGGGGCCGCAAGGGTGCTTGCGTCCTTGGCCCGGATGAAGGACAATTGCTATCGGTTCCCCAGCAAGGGAACTTCCTGCCACGAGAGCCGCTTTTCCTGGCGGTCCTTGCGCGCCTGCCTGAAGTTTGTCATTCCTGCCTGAGTGAAAGCTCTTGTTGTGGAGGGAACAGAAGATGCGCAAGGTTTGGGCATTGGGAATGTGCTTGGTAATGGGGATGCAAGTGGGTCTTTGGGCCGATGAGCCCTACAAGCTTCAGATTCCCCCAGGGCTGCCCCCTCTGAAGGTCCCCCAAGACAACCCTCTGACGGCCAAGAAGGTGGAACTGGGACGACAGTTGTACTTTGACCCTCGCTTGTCCCGAGACAACACGATCAGTTGTGCCAGTTGCCACGATCCCACCAAGGGGTGGTCCAACGGGGAGCGGTTTGCCACCGGGGTGCGGGGGCAAGTGGGAGGACGCAGTGCCCCGACGATCATCAATGCGGCCTACAATCGGTTTCAGTTTTGGGACGGTCGGGCCGGATCGCTGGAGGAGCAGGCGTTGGGCCCGATCCAAAACCCCATTGAAATGGACATGACCCTGGAAGAAGTGGTGGCCAAACTGAACAAAATTGAAGGCTACCGCCGCCAGTTCCGCGAAGTGTTTGGCACCGATGTGACGGCCGACGGGATTGCCAAAGCCATCGCTGCGTTTGAACGGACGATTCTTTCCGGCGGAGCTCCCTACGACCGCTACAAAGCCGGAGACAAAAACGCTCTCAGCCCTGCCGCTGTAAGGGGAATGAAGCTGTTTTTCGGCAAGGCCAACTGTGCCGCTTGCCACTCCGGACCCAACTTCACCGACAATGGGTTCCACAACCTGGGGGTGGGCTGGAACAACAAGGACCCCGATCTGGGACGCTACCTGGTGACCAAACAAGAGGGGGACAAGGGAGCGTTCAAAACCCCCACCTTGCGCGAAATCGCCCGAACCGCCCCCTACATGCACGATGGAAGCCACAAAACCCTCGAGGATGTTGTGCGGTTCTACAACAAAGGGGGGAATCCCAACCCCTATCTGGATGAAGAGATTTTTCCCTTGGACTTGACAGATCAGGAAATTCAGGATTTGGTCACTTTCCTCAAAGAAGGGCTTTCCAGCCCCAACTATCCGATGGTAAAACCACCTCAGTTGCCCAAGTAGCCTTTCCCCCGAATGGCTTCTTCTGTCCAGTGTGATCCAAGAAAGGAGTGTCAGCGATGCGTCGGTGCACGAGGATTTTGCTAAGCTGGGCCTGCTTGTTGGCACTCACCACCAGCTTGCAAGCCCAAGATCAAAAGAAAGAAAAGTCGGCTTCGGAACAACAGAAAAAACCAGCGGCTGCCAAACCGGCAGAAAAACCGGCGGCAGACAGCAAAGTCAAAACCCGAGATCTGGTCATCAACCTTTACAACCCCTGTGGGGTGGCCGTGCAGCCCGATACCGGCCATGTCTATATCTCCGGAAGCGGCTACCAACGCATCTTGCGGTTCACCCCACCCAAAGAAAACCAAATGCCCACCATTGCAGAGGTCATCAACGGGTTTCCCAAGGATGTTTACGGCAAAGGTCCCAAGTACGAGATCGGGCCCTTGGGACTGGTGTTTGTCAGCAAGAACCTGCTGGCCGTAGGCGGAGGCGGCAATCCGGACGGGAAAGAGGTGCTGTGGTTTTTTGATGTCAGCCAGATCAAAGACCAGCCCATTGATACCAAAGCCGCCAAGCATGTAGCCGGCCCTATCCCCAAAAGCGAAAAAACCAATCGCGGCGAGGGAAACTTCTACGCCCTGGCCTATGACGGCAAGGCTATTTATATCACCACCAACGGCGACGACACCAAAGGCTGGATAGCCCGATGTCCCATCAACAACGGCACCCCCGGCAAACTGGAGCTATTCATCGCTACCAAGCCTCAGGTAGAAACCACCGACGCCCCGGTGGGAATCACCCTCAGCCCGGATGGAAAGCTGGTCGTAGGCCAAGCCGGAGAAATCAATGTCCCCGAAGATAGCCTCCTGTGCTTCTACAATATCCAGACGGGCAAGCTGGAGCTGAAGCTGGAAACCCCACTGTACGACATCGTGGCTCTGGCCTACCACCCCAAGAGCAAAACGCTTTATGCCCTGGACTTTGCCTGGATGGCTCCCGACAAGGGAGGGCTGTTCCGGCTGGATGTCACCACCGGCCAGCAACCCTCGTTGAAAGTGACCAAGGTGCTTTCGCTGGACAAGCCCACGGCAATGGCTTTCGCTCCCGATGGAACACTTTACATCACTTTGATCGGGACAGCTAAGGAAGGCGACAAGTATAAACCCGGCAAGTTGATCGAGGTGACCGGGCTGGAGTAGCCAAGTTTGCCCCGGCGAGCAAGCGGCCCTGCCTGTGGGCGGGGCCGTTTTGCGCTGGATGTACCACGGCTTTGCTTGGAGGACCGCTCTCGTGTCCGACGCGGTGGTGCGGTTGGCCATGTGGTCCGGGCCGCGAAACATCTCTACGGCCCTGATGCGCGCGTGGGAAAACCGCCCGGATACCCAAGTGGTGGATGAGCCTCTTTATGCGGCTTATTTGAAAGCCACCGGCAAGGACCACCCCGGACGCGAGCAGATCATCGCCCACTACGAAACCGATTGGAACAAACTTTTCCACTGGCTAACAAGCTTTTCCCCTGCTGGGGCAAGCCTGTGGTATCAAAAGCACATGGCTCACCATCTTCTGCCCCATTTGCCGCGTCAGTGGGTGCTTCAGTTGCGCAACGCTTTTCTGATCCGAGATCCGGCTCGGGTGGTGGTCTCTTTGAGCAAAAAGCTGAAACGATTCAGCTTGGAAGATACCGGGCTTCCTCAACAGGTGGAGCTGTTTGAGCTGGTGCGTTCCCACACCGGTCAGGTGCCTCCGGTGATTGATGCCCAAGATGTGTTGCGAAATCCCCGAGGGATGCTTCGGGCCCTGTGTCGGGCTTGGCAGGTGGAGTTTAGCGAGCAGATGCTGCACTGGCCGTCCGGTCCTCGGGCCAGCGATGGCATTTGGGGCCCGTGGTGGTACGGGGAAGTGTACCGCACCACCGGATTTCGCCCCTGGCAGCCCCAGCCGGTCTCGGTGCCCCGGGAGCTTCAGCCCCTGGTGCGAGAATGTCAGCAGCTTTATGACCATTTGGCTCAGTATCGTCTGAAACCTCTTTGAAAGTGTCTGCTTGCAACTTTTGCGGGTGAAAAACCAGACAAGTTCTGCTCTTGTGGGGGCGATAATAAAAACGGCCCACCACAGGAGGAAAACTGATGCAGCGTTTCGTTGCGACTTGCGGGGGAGCGTGGTTTGCGCTTCTGCTGGCGCTGCTTTCACCTGCAAATGCTTCAGCTCAGCAGTTCTCGGAAGAAACTTGGTCGCTTTTTCCCACAGGGATTTTGAGCCAGTTAAGGGGAGGATGGCTGGAGCCTTACGAGCATCGCCACTTCACCCCTTTGGGCACGCCTTTGGTGCACTTGTTTTTGATTGAACCGGCCTTGCCTCATCGGGACTTGTTTTTGGACTACCGGATCACGAACAATCCCGAGCCAGGGGTGGACGAGCAAGAGCTGGAGCTGGAAGTAGAATGGGGACTGACCAGGCGGCTAGGAGTTCTGCTGGAAGTGCCCTATGTGGGCGTGGATCCGGATTGGGGCCCGATGCGTTACGGCTGGGGCGATCTGGCCGTGGCCGGACGAGCCTGGCTGATCGCACTTCCACGGTTCTACCTTTCGGCCAATTTGGAAGTGGAGGTGCCCACGGGCGATGCTGCCCGGGACTTGGGGCGTGGAGAAACGGCTTTGGCCCCTTCTATTACCACTTGGCAGGACTTGGGCCAGTGGTGGGCTTTGCATGGGCAGTTGGGCACCGAAGTAGGCGTCCAGTCGGGAGACACCGAGTTGTTCTTCGGGCTGGCGCTGACTAAGAGCTTTCAAGGGCCGGTGCTTTGGGCTTTCCAGGATACCCATGCCCATGAGCCTGAGCCGCCCTATCATCACCACCACGGCACCGAGGACCACGACGGCCACTGGCACCACTTTCCTCCAGGGTTTACTTCGTTGATCCTTGAGCTGGTAGGAACCACGGAGCTTTCTTCCCCGGGAGCGGGCCGCACGGTGTGTGAGCTTTTGACTGGCGTGGCTTACACTCCGGTGGAACATTGGGAGGTGCGATTTGCCGTTCGGGCCCCACTTTTCAAGCCCAATCGCATGGATGTACAGTACATCTTCACTCTGGCCCGAACCCTCTGACCCACGCCCAAGCCAGCCCCGTCCAGCCTGGGCCCGGGGATGAGATCCCGGAAAGTGCAAGGGCCTCAGATGCCCAGGAGTTCTCGCACAGCTTGGGCCACATCGGGCTGCCGCATCAGGTGCTCGCCCACCAGCACCGCCCGCACTCCAGCTTGACGAAGCTGCTGCAGATGCTCGGGACGGTGAATCCCACTTTCGCTGACGACAACCCGATCCGAGGGAATCCGGGCAATCAGCTTCAAGGTGTGGTCCAGCGAGGTGACGAAAGTGCGCAGGTTGCGGTTGTTAATTCCAATCAGCCGTGCTCCCAACTCCAACACCCGAGGAAGGTTTTCCTCGTCGTAAAGTTCCACCAAAGGAGTCATGCCCAGTTCCAAGCTGAGGTGATAAAGTTCGTCCAGTTTTTCTCCAGGCAGGCACTCGGCCACCAGTAGCACGGCGTCGGCTCCGGCGACTCGGGCCTGGTAGACTTGAAAAGGGTCAATCAGGAAGTCCTTGCGAAGCACCGGCAAAGAAACCTGCTGGCGAATCTGCCGCAGGTAGTCCAAGTGGCCTTGAAAATACTCCTGATCGGTCAGCACGCTCAGGCAATCCGCTCCCCCTTGCTGGTAGGCTTGGGCGATGGCCACAGGATCAAACTCCTCTCGGATCACTCCGGCTGAAGGGCTGGCGCGCTTCACCTCCGCAATCAACCCCACCCGGTCCGGATGTAGCAATGGTTCTATAAAGTCCCGAACCGGGGGGGCATCGGCCACCCGGGCCTGAAGCTCCCGCAAGGGCACTTGGGCCTGCTCTCGGGCTACCTCTTGACGCTTCGTGGCCAGGATTTTTTCCAGGATGTTCATGGGCCAAGGCGGGAAAGGGGACAAGGCGAAACTCTGCCCCTATCTTGGCTTCCTGGGGAAAGTTTGCAACGCCTTCGGGAACCACAAAGGGCGATCAATCCGATCCCCAAGACCAATCCCCGGTGCTTTGTTGATGCTCTTGGGAGGCTTGGGCAATGAATCGGGCCACTCGCCCCCAGAGTGAATCGGGAAACTGCCAAGCCAACCAAGCAGTGACCACTCCCAGGACTACCAAAAAGACTGCCAAAGCCAGCACGGTAACTGCGCTGACCAGGGGTTGGGGACGCAGGACCAACGCCCCTACGATAAACACGCTCACAAAACTGCCCACTCCCGTGACGATTAGCCCCACTGTGATCCGGCTGGCCGGTTCGATCCACTTCAGGGGAGAAGCAAGCAGGAAGAGCCAACTGCCCAACATCACGCAGTTAAACGGCAGCATGAAGATCACCAGCCAGGCTTCCATCGGATCCACCCCGCGGACTAACACGGCCTGGTCGGGATTTTGAGGATCGTAAAACACCGGCACTTGCTGACCTTTGCGAAGCCGCTTCAGCAGCTGCAGGCCGCTGTCAAGTCCCAGCGACCCGGGAGGACTGACTTGGGTCCCCTCGTAGGTTTTTCCGGCAACTTGGTAGCGATAGAGCACTTTAGCTCCTTTCGGGAGCTTGGGATCGTGGGAGTTTTGCCCAGAAGACCTCAAGGCGATCACGGTGGCTTGGGTTTGTTGATAGTCCCAGGTACGCAATTGCGCACTGACGCTGGAAAAAACGACAGAGTCAAAAAACCCGGTCATTCCGCTCCAGATGAGAGTCCACACCAGGGCCGTCAGCCATCGGGTGGGCCGAACCAGCCGGTCTGCCCCCAAAGGACCAAGCCCACGCAAATCCATGACCAGGCCTCAGTGGGAGTGTGCCGTTTGCGTCGTAGAGTGGATCACCAAGGTGATTTTACACCAAAAGATTCCCGTGCCCCTAGCAAAAAGTGCGGACTGCTACCCAATTCCGGGAGAAAATTGCTGGCACAAGTCGTTAAAATTGCTTTGGTTTCGCTTTCCTTTTGGCCGATTCCGGCTCTTGCGACATGAACCACTTTCAACTTCAGCGTTCTAAACGGTGGTGGGGGAAGGTAGTCTTGGGCGGATGGTTTTTTCTGCGCTGTTATGTGCTGCTGGTGTTGGTGATGATGCTGTTGGAGCGATATTTGATTTTTTTCCCGACCCGATCCGGACAGTGGAATCCTCCCGGGCTGGAGTTTGAAGAAGCGTTTTTTGAAGCCCCTGATGGGGTGCGACTGCACGGAGGGGTTTTAGAACATCCGGATCCTCGGGCGGTGGTGCTTTTTGCTCACGGAAACGCAGGCAACTTGAGCCATCGGGCCGAAATGATGGAGGAGCTGCGCCGACGGCTTCGGGTGTCGGTGTTCATTTTTGACTATCGGGGCTATGGGAAAAGCTCCGGCTCGCCCACCGAGCAAGGCATTTTGCAAGATGCCCAGGCGGCCCGTCGCTGGTTGGCCCAGAGGACCGGCGTGGGGGAAGATCAACTTGTGCTGATGGGCCGTTCGTTGGGAGGGGCGGTGGTGGCCCACCTGGCCGCCCAACAAACGCCTGCGGCCCTGATCCTGGACAGCACCTTCACCTGCTTGCCCGATGTGGCCGCTTATCACTACCCGTGGCTCCCAGTCCGCTGGCTGATGCGCACGCGCCTGGACGCTCAGGCTCAGCTTGCCTGCTACCAGGGGCCGTTGCTTCAGTTTCATGGTGATCAGGACCGGATTGTTCCCTATGAGTTGGGCCAAAAGCTTTTCCAAGCCGCAGCCAGTCGGCCCAAGCAGTTCGTTACCTTAAAAGACCACGACCACAACGACCCTTGGCCTGCGGAGTTCTACGAGCACTTGGATCGGTTTTTGAACCAGGTCTTGCCAAACTCGCCATAAAGGGGGGAGTGGTGAGTTCTCCGGAAAGCCTTAGCAGCCGGGGCGAGAAATCAGCAGCGAGAAAACCGCAAGCAACCCTCGGTTTAGCTAGCACCTTGGGGGAGTTAGGAGAAACGGACCTTCGGGTTGTCGGTTGGGCAAGTGGCGGCTAGGATACACATAAGATGGTAGCGGCGGTCCTCTGCCATGTTCGTGTTGTCGGTGCCTGTTTTGGTGAGCCGATACACAGCCCGTAGGGTGTCCCAATGGGACCCTGGCCGCGTGTCATGCCGCGGAGGACCCTTTGGTCCCCAGCGGATCACACAACCCAGGGTCCGGACAACCCCCCTTGAAGAAGCGGGCTCTCAAAACCGCACCGCCACGGCATTGCGGTGGAGGACAGCAGGCCCGCTACCTCGCAGGCGGTAGGACGCCCCTGTGGCGACTGCGGCCTGCTTTTTTTGTGCCCCCTACGCAGGTGCCTTTATGTCGTCCTTGGAGCCCAATCCCCAGTGGTCCTCCGAGCTTGCCCAAAAGTGGCAGCGGCTGCTCCAGCGCATGCGCCACTATGGCGGATGCGTGGTGGCGTTTTCCGGCGGGGTGGATTCGGCCACGGTGGCTGCCGTGGCATATCGGGTTCTTGGAAGCCGGGCTGTGGCCGTCACCGCCCAAAGCGAAAGCCTTTCCCAGTACCAACGCCAACTGGCTGCCCAAGTGGCCCAACAAATCGGAATTCGCCACCTGTGGATTGACACCCAAGAAGTGCAAGACCCCCGCTACCAGGCCAACACATCCCAGCGGTGCTACTACTGCAAAAGCGAGCTTTATGCCCATTTGACCCAACTGGCCAAGCAGTGGAACTTACCGGTGGTGGTCAACGGAACCAATGCCGACGATCAAGGGGATTGGCGCCCAGGGCTTCAGGCAGCAGAGCAGTTTGGCGTAAAAAGCCCTCTGCTGGAGTGTGGGATTGGCAAGCGTGAGGTGCGCCAGATGGCCCGATGGCTGGGGCTTTCGGTTTGGGACGAACCGGCTTCCCCCTGCCTGAGCAGTCGGGTGGCCTATCATGTGGAAGTTACCCCGGAACGCTTGCGTCGCATTGAGCAGGCCGAGGCGTTTCTGCGGAGCCGAGGGTTTCATCCGGTTCGGGTACGGCTGCATCCGGGAGAGCTGGCCCGAGTGGAAGTTCCCCCAGAGTTTCTGCCCCGGTTGATTAGCTCGCCGCTGCGAGAGGAACTGGCCCAACACTTCCGCCAATTGGGCTTTGCGTTTGTGACGGTGGATGTGGAGGGGTTGCGTTCGGGGAGTTTGAATCAACTGGTCCCTCTGCTGTCAAAGCCATCATCGCCTTCCGGTTCGGATTGACGCACCGGGCCGGGGCATCTTAGTGTTGGGAGCCCAGCATGTAGGCACATTTGGATGCACCTTCTTTTTCCCAAGGAGCGTTTGGGCTTGCCTTATGGATCGGCGAGCGTGGCAACGGGTGGTCTTGGCCCTGGCCGTGAGTGATCTCCTGGCTAGTGGTTTGAGCTGGTTGGGAGCTTATGGCATCCGCTTTGGGCTGTTGAGTGCCCCGCGTGGAGTGCCTCCGATGGAGGAGATGCTTGGGGCCCTTCCCAAAGTGCTCCTGCTGACCCTGGTGGCGTTTGCCCTGGTGGGGCTCTATCGGGTGGGACGCCTTCGCCATTGGGGCAATGAGCTACCGGCGGTGTGCTTGGGCAGTGGGTTGTTGTTCCTGCTGCTGATTACGGTGACTTTTTACCAGCGCCATCACTACGAATCCCGACTGGCGTTGGGATTGTTTTTGCCGCTGACGGTGGTGTTGGTAGCCGGTGGTCGTCGGCTGGTGTGGCGCTGGGCCATGCGTGCCCGTGGCCCTCGCGCCCGAGTGCTCCTGGTTGGCTCCGGAAGACCTGCACGCCAAGTGATCAAAAGCCTCCAGCAAGAACCGTGGCTGGGTTTAGAGGTGGTTGGTTATGTGGACCATCGGCCTCAGCCTCACATGAACTCTCTTGCCTACTTGGGCAACCTGGAACAACTTCCCCAGCTCGTCCAACGCTTGGGCGTGGAAAAAGTGCTGGTGGCTTTACCCTTTGGTCGCTACGGAGAGATGCCCCGCGTGTACGAGTTGCTCAGCCAGGTATTGGTAGAAGTGTTCCTGGTGCCGGACTTGCACCAGTTGGCCGCCATGCGCATCCGCACCACGGAGCTGGAGGGGTTGACGGTCCTTTCCTTGCGCGAAAATCCCCACACCGGTTGGCATCGCCTGGCCAAACGCACCTTGGACCTGGTGCTGGCCACTGCGGCCCTGGTGGTGCTTTCGCCGCTGATGGTGGCCTTGGCGGTGGCCATCAAGCTAACCAGTCCCGGGCCGGTGTTTTATCGCCAATTGCGCATGGGCTTGGGAGGCCAGCCTTTTTGGATGTGGAAGTTTCGCAGCATGCGGGTGGATGCAGAGCAAGGCACAGGACCGGTTTGGGCCACTCGGGACGATCCGCGTTGCACGCCCTTGGGGCGATTCATGCGACGATGGAGCCTGGACGAACTTCCTCAGTTGTTCAATGTCCTCTTGGGCCAGATGAGCTTGGTGGGTCCGCGGCCCGAGCGAGGTGTGTTTGTTCGCCGATTCCAACGCCATGTGCCCAACTATGCCCAACGCCATCAGGTCAAAGCCGGCATCACGGGTTGGGCCCAAGTCCACGGCTGGCGCGGAAACACCTCCCTGCGCCGCAGAGTGCAGTATGACCTCTACTACATCAACCACTGGTCGCTGTGGTTGGATGTGAAGATTCTGGGCCTGACTCTTTTGCGGGGATTCCGCCACCCTAATGCTTACTAGTCCTCAGGCAAAACCTCTTTTTGGGCATGGAGTCGCCAAGGGAAGTCGTACAGTTGAGCCACTTCTTGAGCCGACTTGTGCCACAGCCCTGAAAAACGCTCAAGCAGCTCCTGCGGCTCATCCGTGGCATACCCGGCCAGCCGAATCCACTTGGTCCGAAGCACTTGTAGGAACTCTCCTTGTTGGTTTCGGGCATGCCCTAGCGGGAACATCACCAAGCCCGACTCCACCGTGCCCACCCGGGCATGCCGAATCCGAAGCGAGGTGGGTATTCCCTCAGGATAGCGCTGATCGTACTGGGGCCCCCCGTGCCGAAGCACCACGCGGTCCATGAGCGTTCGGGTCAGGGGGTCGTGCAGGGCCTGGGGAGTGTAGTCTTCCGGCAAGAGCATCAGTTGCTCCCAAGTGGCGCCTTGCCCTTGGAAGGCTTTGGCCAGGGTTCGGGCCACCAGGTAGTAGAGCGAATGGTCGGCGCTTTGTCGGGTACGAGGATCACGCTTGGCCGGATCGCAGATGATCCCATAGGCCGGTTCGTAAATGACCACCTCCACCTGTTCAATAGCCTCGGGGCCTTCGCTGAGCAGACTCGGGTGCTTGCCCAACAGTTCAATCAACGCAGATAAAGCTCCTGCAGATTGATGCTCGTAAAGTCCCAGCTTGAAGTGCATCCCCATGATGGCAAAATCTGTTCCTTGCACAGTCAGCACCAGGTCAAAGGGGCTTTGGCCTTCGTCCGAAGGTTCAAAGAGCCGGAACACGGCCTGGGGATTGCGGAACACATCCGCGGGACCCCGATAGCCCAACATGGCCCGATGCACGCTCACAGCGGCCGTTTCGGCAGCCAGTGCGGCCGAAGCTCCTTTGGAATCCGAGAGCTGCTCCCCGGCCCGTATCGCCCGAAACGGAACATAGTGGGCCACCACCGTGCCCACGGCCGACTCAATCTGCTGCGGCGTAGCTCCCAACATCGCTCCATACACCACGGCCGAAGCCACCGCCCCGTGGAGCACATGATCCAGTTTGTACTTTCTCAAGGGAAACACTTCGGCCAGTCGGGCCCGAATTTCATCTAGAAAAAGCAGCCCTCGGACCAACTGTTCTCCGTTGGCTCCGGACAACTCAGCCGCGGCTTGTACCACGGGGTAAAAATCATTGTGCCCGAACTCCCCTGCACAGTGTCCTCGTTGGGGGTTGTAGCCGAAGTTGGTTCCGTTGGCGTCCCATTCCCGAGTGGCCGCACAGTTGGCCGCAATGGCTTTCTCCGCAGCCACTGGCTGGGAGGAGCCAAGCAGGAGGGCCCCCTGGCCCTGGGGACGGGGATATTGAAAGGCTTCGCGTCGCAACACATTCGGAGCGTTGGTCTTCCAAGCCAGGGCCGAAATCCCACACACCAACGCATCCGTGTGAAACCGCTCCAACTGTTCCACCACCAAGGGGTCCACCGGGCCGAACTTTCCTTGCAAAAATGCCCGGGCCACCTGACCCAGTGCCAGAGCTTGATTGCTTCGGGCCGGAAGCACCACCTGATCACATCGTTGTTCCCAATGCCGAGTCATGGTTTCCGCACTGCAACAAAAAGGAAAACTTCTTCCGATTCCATCCGGCTTTGCTTTTCTCCCTCTGAGCTGGAACGCCCAGCAGAGGTTGCTTGTGAAGGAGGAATGTGCAGCAGTAGAATGAGACACCCGTAGTTTTGACCGTTTCTTTCTAGCACTTCTTAACCTGCGGCTCTAGCGTGGAAAGGACCTGCCATGCAGATCGTCGCTGCTCCGGAGCAGTTACAAGAAGTGGAAGCCCAGGCGGTGGTGGTGGGCGTGGATCGGGAGCTCTCCAACCCGGCTGCTGAACAACTGGATCGGCTGACTCAGGGAACACTTCGCCGACTGCTGGAACGACAGGAGTGGAAACCCTCGCTGGCTTCCACCTTGGTGTTGCATGGGGTTTCGGGCATGTGGGGTCCTGTGGTGTTGGTGGGCCTGGAGGATCAGGAGTTGAGCGAGCCGGCCAAGGCCTTTCGGGCGGCTGCTGCCGGGGCCAAAGCCGCTGCTGCGCGGCCTCGCCAAACGGTGGCGTTTTATTTCCCTCCCCATTGGGACCACGAAACCCGAGTGCAAGCCATCATCGGAGCTGCCGTCGGTTGCCAAGGCCAAGACCTGTTTTGCCGCCAAAAGCGCCTGCACCCTTGGCAAACAGCCGCCTGGTCGCCTTGGGAACCGGATTGGGAGCAAGCCCTGATCGTGGCCGATGCAGTCAATCTGGCCCGACGCCTGGTCAACCTTCCCCCGGATGACCTCTACCCAGAGTCCATGGCACAAATCGCCAAGCAACAGGCCGACCAGGCCAACTTGCAAATTGAAGTGCTGGACGAAAAGCAGCTTGAAGCCGAAGGGGCCGGAGCCATGCTGGCCGTGGGCCGGGGCTCAGATCGGCCTCCCCGGCTCGTCATCCTCCGCTGGCAAGGCACCGATCCGCAGCAACCTCCCGTGGCCCTGGTAGGAAAGGGCGTGACTGTTGATTCCGGGGGACCTTCCCTGAAAAGCTCCGAGTCCATGAAAACCATGAAGTGCGACATGGCCGGAGCCGCAAGCGTGCTGGCCACCTTAGTGGCCGTGGCACGACTCCGACTGCCGGTGAATGTGCTGGGACTGTTGGGTCTGGTGGAAAATCTGCCCAGCGGACGCTCCATGAAACTGGGCGATGTGCTGCGAGCCCGAAACGGAACCACCATCGAAGTGCTCAATACCGACGCCGAAGGACGGCTCGTGCTGGCCGATGTGCTAAGCAAAGCGGTGGACTTGGGTGCTTCGGCCCTGGTGGACCTGGCCACATTGACCGGATCGTGCATGGTAGCCCTGGGCACCGAAGTGGCCGGACTGATGACCAATCACCAAGAGCTGGCCGATCAGATCATGCGAGCTGCCCAAGTGTGCGGAGAACCCCTGTGGCAGTTGCCCATGTTCAAACACTATGGCGAAATGCTCAAAAGCGAGGTGGCCGATGTGAAGAATGTGAGCGAGTCGCGTTGGGCCGGAACAATCACCGCAGCCAAGTTTCTGGAGCATTTCGTCTCAGGGCGTCCTTGGGTGCATCTGGACATCGCTGGACCGGCCTTCCTGGACAAACCCAAACCGTGGCTCGACGCTGGCGGAACCGGCTGCATGGTCCGCACCTTGGTCCACTGGCTTCACGCCCGATCCGCACCCACCTAGCCCCCTCTCCGGCCCACGCTCGTAAGCTCTTCTAAGGACCTCTCCGGCAGGGGAGTGCAGTCAGAAAAGCGCCCTGTGCACACTGTTGGAGCAGAAGTTCTGGTTTTTCTGCCTTGAGGCAAAGAGAGCTGGAGCAGTGGGAGTTTCTTTGGGTTAAGCGGGCTGAGGTCCCGCACGGACTTTATCCTCAGACCCGTTCATAGGTGCGTCGGGCTGCTTCTCCGGAACGGCAGCGTAGGGCTTCCTGGTAGAGTTTTTCGCCCCAGGGGGTCGGATAGCGCGCCGTGATGCACGCTTGACACAGCCGGTCGGCCGGAAGCCCAATGGCCCGAGCTACCGCCTCGACCGGCAAATAACGCAGGGAATCTGCTCCCAGGGCTTGGGCCATCCGTCGCTGGTCCTCGGGGGTGAGTTCTCCGGGGTGTTTGAGGAACTTGGGAGCAAACAACTCCTGGATGGTGGACATATCAATTCCGTAGAAACACGGTGCCACGATGGGCGGGCAAGCCACCCGAACATGAATCTCCCGAGCCCCGCCCACCCGACGCATCCGCTCCAACAGCACCCGCATCGTGGTGGACCGCACAATGGAGTCTTCGACCAACAGCACGCGCTTGCCCCGGAGGACTTCGGGCAAAGGGATGTATTTCATTCGGGCTTTGGCTTCTCGGGAAGTGCTGCCTTCGATGAAAGTGCGGCCCAAGTAGCGATTGCGGATCAGTCCTTCTCGAGCGGGGATTTTCAGATGGTAGGCCATCGCATCCGCGGCGGCTTTACTCGTATCGGGCACAGGCACCACGATAGTGTTTTCGTCAATGGGCACATCTTCCAATCGGGCCAGCTCCTCGCCCAATCGGGTGCGTGAGACATAAACACTTCGCCCATCCAGGGTGCTGGCCACATTGGCAAAATAGATCCACTCAAAAAAGCAATGGGCCCGATGCGAGCTGGAAGCATACGGCTCCAGGAAGAACTCTTCCGGCGTGACCACGATGGCCCAACCCGGCTCCAAAGGCCGGATTTCCTGGGGATCAAAACCCAGGTTGAGCAAGGCCACACTTTCGCTGGCAGCGGCAAAAAGCGGTCCACGCCGCGCCCAGCACAGAGGACGCAATCCCAGGGGGTCCCGAGCCACCAGCATCTCACCCAAGGCGTTGAGCATCACCAGGCAATAGGCCCCGTCAAACTGCCGGCTGATGGCCTTCATCATTTCCACCAGGGAGGGCCGTCGGGAACCGGCAAACTGATGGCTGATGGCATGCAGGATGATCTCTGTGTCGGTTTCTCGGGCCAGGTAGTTGTCCTCATCTTCCAGGAGTTGCTGGCGCAACTGAGCATAATTGGCCAACTGCCCGTTGAAGGCAAACGCAAACCACTTGTGTTTTTGCAAATGCTGGCGTTCAAACGGTTGGGCATAGCTGCGGTCTTCCAGCCCACAGGTGGCATAACGCACATGCCCAATGGCAGCCATTCCGGCGGTTTGCTGCATGATGCTGGCAAATTTGCCCCGATGGCCCATCCGGAACACTTCCTGCACTGTGCCCAAGTCCTTGTAGGTCACCAGCAACTGGCGTCGCAGAGGGCTGTAGGAAGTAATGCCTGCTGAGAGTTGGCCTCGGTTCTGGATGTCCAGGAGCATTCGGGGCAACAGCCGTGAGGCTTCCCCAGGTTCAATTCCGCCGAGCAATGGACTGGCTTCGCGGCCCTGTTGGTGGTAGATGGCCGCCACTCCGCAGTGATGGTGCATCGCTGGGCGCTTCCTGCTCCGCGACTGGGAAAATCTCTGACCATGGACCATTGTAGAGCCTGCCAGGGGGTTCCACAACGCACCCCTGGCAGTGGCAAACTTCCGCGTCCGACGAGTCGGGGCTGGGCGTGCCGTTGGGGCCCGTAGGCTCTTTGGCTGAAACCCACAGAGGGAAACTTCCGCAGGACGGCAACGCCCAGAAAAAACAGCTCCTTGCTACCCGATGTCTCCGTGCGAAAAAGCGTTTTCCACCTTACGACTCGTGCGTTGCACCTTGCCGCCGGGAGTGTTGCAAAGCTGAGGAGGCCCTGCGCAGGGCAAGTGTTTGTCAGTGCGTGGGCTGGAGGTGTTTTTCAATCTCGCTCCAGCAGTCGTCTATTTTCACGCGCCACTGGCGCAGAGTGTCGCGGTCGCGGATGGTCACGGTTCGGTCTTCCAGCGTTTGACCGTCCACGGTGATGCAGAACGGGGTGCCCACCTCGTCCTGGCGTCGGTAGCGGCGGCCGATGGCCCCCTTTTCGTCGTAAAAGACATTGGCGTGCTTTTTCAACTGGCCATAGATGTCCCGGGCAATCTCCACCATCCCCTCTTTTTTGACCAGTGGAAACACGGCGACTTTGATGGGAGCCAGCCGCGGATGGAATCGCATGACGACTCGGTTTTGGGGGTTGCCCTTTTCGTCCGGGGCCTGGTCTTCGTCGTAGGCTTCGCACAGAAAAGCCAGTGCGGCCCGATCCGCCCCGGCCGAAGGCTCCACCACATGGGGCACATAGCGCTCCCCGGTCACCTCGTCCCGATAGGTCAGGTCTTTCCCGCTTCCTCGCCACCGGGGCTTTCCGTCCGGTCCCAGCTCCACTTGCAAAGGCCGTGTGTTGGGATCAAGCTTCCCTTCCATGTGGCTTCGCAAGTCAAAGTCCCCGCGGTGGGCAATTCCTTCCAGCTCGCCGAACTTGCCCGGTGGAAGAAATGGAAAAGCATACTCAATGTCGGCCGTGCCGGTGGAATAGTGGCTTAGCTCCTCCGCCCCGTGTTCCCGAAGTCGCAAACGCTGTGAATCCAAACCCAACGACACATACCACTGAAACCGCCGATCGCGCCAATACTTGTACCACTGCTGGGACTCCTTGGGATGGCAGAAAAACTCAATTTCCATCTGTTCGAACTCTCGGGAGCGGAAAGTGAAGTATCGGGGTGTGATTTCGTTGCGGAAGCTTTTGCCGATTTGGGCAATCCCAAAGGGGATTTTCACCCGCGTGGAGTCCAGCACATTTTTGAAGTTGACGAAGATACCCTGTGCGGTTTCGGGCCGTAAGAAGGCGACATTTTCTTCTCCGGCCAAGGCGCCCACATAGGTTTTGAACATCAGGTTGAACTCTCGCGGCTGGGTGAGCGTGCCCAGGGACTTGGCATCCGGTCCCAATACCACCGAGAAGTCCTGCACGCACTTGAGTGGCTGTACCGGCCCGTCCCACTGAAGCTCCTCGGCGTTCTTACTCCGCAGCTTGAAGAACTTCAAGGCTCGCTGCAGAAGGTCTTGTTCGGTCTGAGGGCCTTCTTCGTCGGTGGTGACAAAGATGCGTTGTCCCCCGTACTGAACCCAGCGCCCCACCACCTGATCGTAGCGATAGCGTCGCTTGGTTTCCCGGCAGTCGACCATCATGTCGTGAAACAGGTCGTAGTGGCCCGAGACCTTCCACACCTGGGGGTGCATGATGATGGTGGTGTCCACGCCGACCATGGCATAAGGGCCGGGAGCCCCTGGGGGTGTGAGCAATTCGTTGTGGCTGGTGACCATATCGTGCCACCAGGCTTGTTTGATGTTGCGTTTCAGCTCCACGCCCATGGGCCCATAGTCCCAAAACCCGTTCAAGCCCCCGTAAATCTCGCTGGACTGGAACAAAAACCCCCGGCGACGACACAAAGCCACGATTTTGTCCATGGACTTGACGGTCTGTTGGGAAGTTTGGGCACTCATGACACCAGGCGTCTCCGCAGCAAAAGAGGAGCAAGAAGCTCAGGCATGCCTACCCAACCGTAGCACACCATTGTATCGTTCCTGCCCCTGAGGGACGAGGCGAGCAGGGACAACTCCAATTGAGAACTCTAGCCCGCCTGAGATGCCGGTGCGGAAGTGTTGGTCCCGTAGCGGCCCAGGCGGTTGATCCGGGCATAAACATCATCCAGTGCCCAATGGAAAACGGTCAGGTGGATGCTCTCCACGATGCCCATGTCGTCAATGGGCACATGCAACCCATGTTGCTGAATCTGACGCAACCTTCCCCCGTCAAATCCGGTCATCCCATAGGTAATCAGTCCATGCCGATTGGCCCACTCCACCGCCCGAAGCACATTGGCACTGTTGCCCGATCCGCTGATGGCCACCACCAGATCGCCGGGCTGACCGTAGTTCATCAATTGCTGCACGAAGATGTGTTCATAACCGACATCGTTTCCCACGGCCATGATCCAGCCCAGGTTGTCGGTCAAACTGAGCACTTTCAGGCGTCGTTGGGCTTCGTCGGCGAGTCGCTGGGGCAAGAGGGTGCTTTTGCCCAGGTCTTCGCTCATGTGGGTGGCGTTGCAGCCGGAACCCCCGTTGCCAAAGATGTACACAAACTGCCCCGTTTCCCAACACCGGTAAATCAAATCGGCCAAGGTGATGATGGCCTTGCGGTCCAGACGGTCCAAGGTCTGCTTGACCCGATCCAGGTAGGCATCCACTTCCAGCGTGCTTCCCAGTCGCATGGGAGAACTCCTTTTGGTCCAGGCACAACGGCGAGCCCCCAAGCTTGACCTTGGTTTTAAGCCAAAGAGTGTGGTGGGTTCCAGTCCAGTTCCACCTCGTCGGCCCGAACGCGATCCTTGCGATAAAACAACACCACCGGCACGAGCCACAAAGCGGTGATGCCAAAGACCAAAAAGTAGGGCAACCGGAGCATCCGCAGCAGGGACTCCAGCAGGAAGTAATAGCCGGCGGCCAGCAGGATGGCAGTCCAGTTGATCTGGTTCATGGAGCCGATGATGCGTCCTTTGAGCTGTCGTGGGGGACGGGCCTGAAGGTACACCTGCACCGGCAAGCAAAACAGCCCGGCAAAGCCCCCTATCAAGGCCATCACCACCGCCACCGGCCACAA
The DNA here is from genome assembly GCA_024279285.1 of Planctomycetota bacterium. Lineage (GTDB taxonomy): Bacteria > Planctomycetota > Planctomycetia > Pirellulales > S012-138 > S012-138. Next base: position 591 of record JAJRRR010000299.1, on the reverse strand, counting down.
CCGCTCCCGAGAACCCAACCACGGACGCCATTGGGTAATGGAGGGGGGCAACGGGTCATGGGCTTCTTTTTGTTCCGGAAGTGTTTCGGCGGCTGCGGCGGCAGCTTGTGCAGCCGGTCCCCCTCTTTCGGCCTCCTTCACCCGCACCGGTACGCTTAACAACACCATGCAGACCACCAGTCCCCAACCTCCCCAACGCACCAGATCAAATCGCACCAAAGGGCCCGAAACCCATGCCCCCAACACAAACCCCACTGCCAATCCGATGGAAATAAACGCCAACAAGCGGCTCGTTTGTTCGTAGTTGAGCCGGTAGTAGTACAGGCCCAGCGAATTGACCGCCATGGGAAACACCGCCGCCACAAACCATACCAGGCAGTACACCACCAACGCTCTGCGCAAGGGGGCGTCGGTCCGAAGAACCCAGCGGGTCTCCGGGCCCATCACCAACGAACTCCAGTGGAAAGGGGCGTCTTTTTGAGCCACCGGAGTGCGGCGAACGAACAACGAAGTGAGCGTGCCCAACGCCCCAATGCCCATGCACACCGCGCCGATCTTCCACAACTGGTCGTTGGAAACCTGTTGGCCATG
>JAJRRR010000298.1 GCA_024279285.1 Planctomycetota bacterium | reverse complement strand
GTTCCCCGCCACGGTGGATATCTGCTCTTTAGCGACATCCCGCGAAACGCCATCTGGCGATGGTCGCCTCGGGAGGGGTTGAGTTTGTTTTTGAAGCCGGCCGGGTACACGGGCCTGGGGCCTTGGAGTGCGGAGCCGGGCACCAACGGGTTGGCCCTGGACCTTCAGGGACGGCTGGTCATGTGCGAACATGGCAACCGACGCATCACCCGGCTAGTGCGCGAAAAAGACGCCATCAAAGAACTGGTCGTGGACCGCTTCCAAGGAAAGCGGTTCAACAGTCCCAACGATCTGGTCTTCAACTCCCGAGGGGACTTGTACTTTACGGATCCTCCATATGGGCTGCCCCAACGGGCTGACGATCCGCGTCGGGAACTGGACTTCTGCGGGGTGTATCGTCTCTCGGTCCAGGGAAAGCTCACCCTGCTGACCAAGTCCATGACGCGTCCTAACGGGATCGGGCTTTCGCCGGATGAAAAGACCCTTTATGTAGCCAACTCGGACCCGGAGCAGCCCATCTGGATGGCTTTTCCGGTCAAGCCGGATGGGAGCTTGGGACGAGGCCGGGTCTTTTACGATGCCACACGGCAATACAAGCAAGGGTTGCCCGGACTGCCGGACGGAATGGCGGTGGCCGCCAGCGGGCATGTGTTTGCCACAGGGCCCGGAGGGGTGTATGTCTTCTCTCCCCAAGGGAAGCTGCTGGGCCGCATCGACACTTGGGAAAAGACGGCCAATTGCTGCTTCGGAGGACCGGACGGAAGCTGGCTCTACATCACGGCCGACATGTACTTGTGCCGGATCAAAACCCGCACCAAAGGTATCTTTCACTATCGTGGCCCTTAACGGGTTAGTATGAGTTCGGCAAGTTTTTCCTCACCAGTGGCGTTGGTCACCGGGAGTGGTTCCCAGCGACTTGGACACCATGTAGCCCGAGGACTTTGGGCCCGAGGGTTCCGCGTGGCACTGCACGCTTGGACCCACTACCAACAGGCCCAGGCCAAAGCCCAACAGTGGTCCCAACAAGGCCCTCCGGTCGTGGCTCTGCAAGCCGACTTGCGCCAGCCCGAGCAGGTGCAGCGCATGTTTGAGGCTCTGGACCGGACTTGGGGCCGCGTGGATGTGCTGGTCAACACGGCCGCCGTGTGGGAAGCGGTGCCCCTGGAAAAACTCCAACTGGAGCACATCGTCCGGCACTGGGAAGTGAACGCCCTGGGCAGCTTCTTGTGTGCTTTGGAAGCTGGACGGCGAATGGTTCATCAACAGCAAGGAGGGGTGATCATCAATTTTGGGGATTGGGCCACGCAGCGTCCCTATGTGAACTACGCTGCATATTTTGCTTCCAAAGGGGCGGTGGAAGCCTTGACCCGAGCTTTAGCTGTGGAGTTGGGGACTCGCAATCCTCGGGTTCGGGTCAATGCGATTTTGCCTGGCCCGGTCCTCTGGCCCCCGGAGCTTTCTCCCTCCCAACGCGAACAGATCCAGCAGGCCACCTTGACCCAATCTGCCGGAGATCCCCAAGCTGTTGTGCGGGCGGTGGAGTATTTGATCGAAAACTCTTTCGTCACCGGCCAACTGCTCGTGGTGGATGGGGGACGCAGCATTTTCTGTCCCCAGGAAAGGAACTGACTGGGAGCACTTTGGCTTGGTTTTTTTCAGGCTCTTGGTAGTTTTGCCTGGGCCTAGTTCTGGCCGTCCCAGCGATGTACGATCAGACAACTAGCTTGGCCTTGGTGGGTCACATTGACATTCAGCACCACCGCACCAGGAGAGGTTTGGTCGTCCTGGACCACCGGCAGAGGGCACTGGGGGTCGGGCTCTTGGTAGTTGAGCACGGGCCAGAGCCGATCGTGCTGGAAGGCCAACAAGCTGGCTACCAGTTCCACCACGCCGCCTCCAGCGCCCAGATTGCCCAAATGACCTTTGGCCGTGGTGACTGGCACTTGGGAGTCAGGGCCGAAGACATCACTCAGGGCTTGGGCTTCTTCCAGGTCGCCGGTTCGGGTGGCAATGCCGTGGGCGTGGATGTGACCCACTTGGTTCGGCTCCAGTTGGGCCTGGCGCAGTGCTTGCTGAATAGCCAGCCGGAGAGCTTGTGCCCTTCGGGCCGCCCCGCGTGGGGTGGCCACGATGGCCGAACCGGCTCCCAACACCTCTCCGTAAATCGTGGCTCCTCGCTCCACAGCCGAGTTCAGCTCCTCCAACACCACCGCACCGGCTCCTTCGCCCAAGACCATCCCTTGGCGGCGGCGATCAAAGGGTCGGGGATGGTCCTGAGAGCCGTTTTCTCCCGGGGCCAATTCAAACTGGAGTATCCCTTGCACGGTGCGCACCGGATGAACCCAGGAGCCAGTGGCTCCGGCCACCATCCATTGGGCGTGGCCTCGGCGGATGATTTGGGCTGCTTCGGCCACCGCCAGGTTGGAAGAAGCTTCGCGGGCGGTGATGGAGTTGTTGGGTCCTCGCAAGTCGTTGTACATGGACAGGTGGGCTGCCGGCATGTTGGGCAGATACTTGAGCAACCACAGGGGGTTCAGGGCCGGAAGCCCTTGCGTGGCCCAACGCGAAAAGTCAAACCGGCCCGACTCGTCCACACACTGCCGACACGGATCCACAAAATCCTCCGGAAGCGTGATCATGTAGTCGGAGCCGAATACGGCACCGATGCGGTCTGGATCGTAAACTCCACGGCTCAGTCCTGCGTGGCGCATCGCTGCCTGAGCGGCGGCAATGCCCATTTGGGCCTCGCGGCAAATGGTCTTGAGCCCCTTGCGGATGGTTTTTTTCAGGTCCGGTTCCAGGGGCCCGAAGTCCTGGATTTTCCCGCTGAAAGATCGAGCTTGGGCGGCGATCTTCACCGGCAGTGCTTCTCCGGGAAAGGCGTCCAAAGGGCCCACCCCGCTTCGCCTCTGGATCAGTCCTTCCCAAAGCTCCTCCAGCGTGGAGCCCAAGGGGCACACCACGCCCATGCCCGTGATGACCACTCGCCGCGATGCCTCGCCCATGTTCTTGTGCCTCTTGGGGATGGTAATGAGCCAGCGTTCACAAGGCTAGATTCTATGCCCCTTGGGGCAGGGGTGTCGAGTCGCCTGCTTGAGTCGGGAAAGAAATCTCCCAAAGCACTTCCAGCGGCTGGGCCAATTGGCGGAACCGCCTGGGAGGCACTTCCACCGTGCCCCAACGCGGCGAAATCATCCGCATGTGCAGCCGATATTCCGGCAGCCGCATGGCCACGAACCCATATCGCCTCCCCCGATGTTCAAACAAACTCTCCGCAGGCACCGGCAAGCGTTCACCACGAACCCAGTAGGCAAACACCAGCAAGGCTTCAAATCCGGAGCCAAACAGCCGTTCCCAACTCTCCAGACTGTTCAGGTCCTGGGCAAAAGACCAGTTTTTCCAGTATCGGCCTCCTGAGCCGGGAAACCGCCGCCCTTTGACATCCACCAGGAAGTTTCGCCCCCAAGGGGTAGAAACGATAAAGTCCAGGCTTTTTAGACTCTGGCCGGCCCAAAGCGCCCGTCGGGCCTCATCTACGGCCACATAGGGCACGCCCCAACTGCGAAGTCGGGCTTCAAATGCGGCTTCGTAGTGGTTGCTGCGATCCGTCATCAACACCACCGATTGCCACCAGAGGGCCGAACCCTGTGCCGGCGAAGCACTCGGGGAACCAGTTCCACCAAGGTCAGTAAGTCCATCTGGTTGTGGTAAACAATCCTTTGCAACTGATCGGTGCGGCCGGTTTGGACGAACTCTTGATAGGCTCCCGGGATAGCCCAGCCAGGAATGTCGTCGGCTGCCCGATGGTAGCCGCAAACATAACGCTCCAAGGTTTTCAAGCGGCAGTTGGGCAGTTGCCGTCCCCAGAGCCGACGAGCATGGTGGAGCAAGTCGCAATGGAGCCGAAGTTCCCGACCCACTCGATCCCAACTCTGCGGCTGATAATAAACGGTGCGTTGGACCAGCATGGGCCAATCGAAGGACTTTCCGTTGAAGCTCACTAGCACGGGCCGACGACGCAAGTGCTTCCAGAACTGATACAGCACCGCAGGCTCTTCGGCCCAGTGGCGAGCCAACCACTGCACTCCTTGCGGCTGCGGACCCAACCACACCGCTCCTATCAAAAACACCGGAGAGCCTGCAAACCCGCAAGTTTCCAAGTCCACGAACAACACATCCTGTGGCCAGCGCCGGCAAAGCTCCTGCAAATCCTCCGGAAGCCTCGCCTGAGCCGCTGCCAAGTGTGCCAACGAGGGCGCTTGCCGCATCCGAGCCTGGACCACTTGGGCCGGAAAAGTGATCTCATAACAGGTGCCCCAGGGATTGCGACGCACCTGCCCGGGCAGGATGTGTTCCAAGGGTGTCTCCTGCTTTCTGGATAATCTTTGGCCCACCGACATGGCTCCCTCGAAAAGTTCCCCGACCGATTATTATAGGGACGGATCAAGCGGAGAGGGGTTCGGCCACCTGCGGGGCTTGCCACGGGCGTTGACACAGTTTTTCCAGCAAGGCCATTGTGGCTCGTTTGTCGGGCACGCCTTGGCGTCCGGTCAACTCAGGGTCGGCAAACTGGGCAGGCCGCCAAGAGGAGAGACCCACGCAACTGGGACACCCGTGCCGACACGGACACTGCTGCACCACTTGCCAACACACCCGTAGCAGCTCCGGCAGCAGTTCAAAACCCTTGTGGCAGTAGCCCAGCCCTCCCGGATAACGATCGTACAAAATCACCGCCCCTTGGCCAAAGTTTTGGAAATCCACCACGGCTCCGATGTCGCTAGGGTCGCTCATGGCCACCAGCGGCAAGGCTACCGTGGCCAGGTTGCGCACTCCGGCCAAGGCGTCCGGGAGCCGATAGCCTTGGGCCCGAAGCCATCCGGCCACCTCCAGTCCCGGACACAACCACAACGCCTGCGTGCACAGCTCCTGCTGAGGCAAGCTCACCGAACCCCAGCCCACATTCTCCCGAGTGTGAAACTTGATCTTCTTAAACGCCGTGGTCTTCCACCGCACCTGAACTTGAGCACATCCGGCCCGATCCCCCTGGGGAGTCTGGCGCCATCGCTGCTGTTGCTGGACAAAAACGGCACTTTCCACAATGGCCTGGGTGTAGTAGTCGCTTTGGACCGGCTCCACATAGGCGATTTTGCCTTCCCAATCCAGGTGGCGCACCAGATAGCTCTGGCCTTGGTGCAAGTAGATGGCCTGGGGATAGATCAGCTCAGGGGCACTGAACTCATCCACGGTGGCGATCACTTGAGCGTTCGGGGGTGGGGAGAGCATGGGATGGCTGGGTCCAGGCGGGCCAGCCGGGCTCGTTCCCACCAGCCCATTCCCCGGACCCGGCGGAACCACCACCACGGAAAAAGTATGTTCCCCAATGTGCCGCAGGCTGATCTGGCGAGCCGGGTGTACCGGGCCGTGGTAGAAGTAGCGTCCCTGCCGGGCCCAAAGCACTCCTTGATCCGCCAACCCCTTGGCCCAGCTCTGCCACCGGCGGCCCCAGCTCCGCGCCGTCTGTTCTTCCAAAGGCAACTCATAAGCCGCGGCAGCCAAATGGCGGGAAGCGATGTGGGGATTTTCAGGGTCCACCACCGCGTGTTCCGGTTCCTGGGAGAAGAAGTAATCGGGGTTGCGGACCAGGAACTGATCCAGGGGATCGTTTCCGGCGATGAGCACGGCCAGGGAGTCTTTGCCGCGGCGTCCGCTGCGGCCTGCCTGCTGCCAAGTGCTGGAAATCGTTCCCGGATAACCGGCCAAAAGCACCACATCCAACGCTCCCACATCAATGCCCAACTCCAGGGCATTGGTGGCCGCCACGGCCCGCAGATGCCCGGAAAAAAGCTCTTGCTCAATTTGACGCCGTTCCAGCGGGAGGTAGCCTCCGCGATAGGCCCGAATTTGATCGGCCAACTCCGACCCTCGCTGCTGGAAATATTGGCGCACATAGCGGTAGATCAGCTCGGCTTGTTGTCGAGTTCGGGCGAAGGTGAGCACTTGAGCCCCAAACTGCATGGCCTGAATGGTCAGCATCACGGCCTCGTCCACCACGCTGCGGCGCCACAGGCGATTAGGGCCAGCCGGCGGAGGGTTCCAAAAAGCAAAGAACTTCCGACCCCGAGGTGCCGCGTCTTGCTCAATCACCTCAAACGGCTCGCCTACCAGTTGCTCCAGCAATTGCCCGGGGTTGGCAATCGTAGCACTGGTGGCCACGAACACCACTTGAGTGCCGTAGTGGTCCAAAATGCGCCGCAAGCGCCTGAGCACCTGAGCCACATGAGCACCGAAGATGCCTCGGTACACATGGGCTTCGTCCAGCACGACCAGCTTCAACTGGGCGAAGAATCGGGCCCAGCCCGCATGGTAGGGAAGCAACGCTGCATGAAGCATGTCCGGGTTGGTCAGCACCAGCCGGCTTTGGGTCCGAATCCGACGCCGCTGGCTCCCGGGAGTATCGCCGTCGTAAACTCCCGGAAAAACCTGCTCCAACAAGCCCGGCACTTGCTCCAGCAAGCGCTGAACACTTTTGAGCTGGTCTTGGGTCAAGGCTTTGGTGGGAAACAGATACAAAGCGGTGGCCCGAGGGTTTTCTGTCATGTGTTGGAGCATGGGCAGGTGGTAGCAAAGGCTTTTCCCGCTGGCGGTGCCACTTCGCACCACCACATGCCTTCCTTGCTGCACCAGTTGCCAAGCCCGGTGCTGATGCTCGTACAGGCGCTTGATACCCACGGCCCGAAGCACCTCGGCCACCCGGGAGGGCAACCCTTGCAAGGGGACCAAGCTCCCCGCACTCGGCTCCAGCACCCGAACATGCACCAACTGCCCCTGATAACCCGGATGCTGCTCCAACTGGTTCAAAAAACTCGGCACGTCCATGGGCGCCCAGCCTTCCGTGGAGGATCCCAAAGGATGCTAAACGGATGTTTAGTGAAATATATCGGTCCTCCCCTATTCTGACAACGCGACCTGCGGCTGGAATGTGGAACCTGCGGATTGTTGACCGGGCGAAGCGAAAACAGTACAACTTCCGCCGAAGTTAGCGTTGGATTGGGCTATCGTGGGCTTTTGCTTTTGCCGGAGAGGACAAACGATGGCTGTGCGCGTGGACTGGTACTACCATCGCAACGGGTGACGCACCTGTGCCAAAGCGCAAGGGTTCCTTGCCGAAACGGAAGTGCAGGTGCGCAAGCAAGCCGATGCCCGAAAGGAGCCACTGGGCCCGGAACAAGCCTTGGAGCTGGCCCGAAGTGTTAACGAAATCTGGGTGGCCAAGGGCAAAAAGCTGGTCCATGTGAACATGAAAAAGGACCCGCCTGGGGACGAAGAACTGCTCAAACTGCTTTTGGGTCCTTCGGGCAATCTTCGGGCACCTACCTTGCGACGCGGAAAGAAGCTGTTTGTGGGCTTTTCCCCCGAGTTGGCCGAAAAACTGATCAGCTAAACCCCGGCCAGGCTCGCCCAAGGGACAAGATTCCCGAAGTCCGAGAAACCGGAGCCTCGGGCAACAGGGTGTTTAGCGGAAGCGGAAAGTCTGCTGCACAAATCGCCACAACCGCTGCACGCAAGTCATCGGGCGCACGGCGATCCGTGCATGTCCTTTGGCTCCCAGGTAAAGGTGCATCCCCGCAGGGGGCGTGAACCGGCAGACGGCTTCGTAGGCTCCGCGTCCGGGGCGTTGAACTCCTTGGGGATCGGTGCGCGTAGGCAGCTCTCCGCCGGCTCTGGCCGAAAGCCGAAGCGGCGCTTCTTTCAAGGGCTCGGAGGCAAGTTGATCCACCTGAGCCTGGAGCACCCTGCCTGGGTAGGCTTCCAGCATAAACTCCACCGCATCCCCTTCCTGGACCAGTTCCACTTCGCTCTGATCCACCACCAGCACCGCTTCCCAGTCTTTACCAGGAGCCACCTGGCCCAAAAGCGTTCCGGCTTGAAGCCAGGCACCCAAATTGGTCCGGTCCAGGGGATAGCCGCTCCAGGCGGGGAGCTGGTCGGGAGAGGTTTGCTTGGGGGTCCACGCCGGGGGGAGCAGCTTCCCGGTGGCTGGAGCCCGAACGGTCAAATGCTCCCGATCCT
>JAJRRR010000297.1 GCA_024279285.1 Planctomycetota bacterium | reverse complement strand
GCTTTTTGTTGCAGCAGTTGGGGCTGGGTCCAGATGCGTTGGAGCCATTGGGCCCAAGCCTCCGCATCCCCTGGTGGCAGCAGCCATCCCAGGTCCTCACAGACCAAGTCCTTCAACCCTGGCAGTTCCGAAGCGACCACTGGCACTCCGGCCGCCATGGCTTCCAGCACCACCAGCCCAAACGCCTCCCAACCTACACTGGGAACCAACACGCACGCTGCGCGTTGGTAAAGAGCTACTTTTTCCTCTCCCCAGGCCAGGCCGAGCAGCTTCATCCACTTTTGCAGTCCCCGATGGGCGATCCTGGCCTGAAGCTCCGCTTCCATTGGTCCCCGACCTGCCACCAACACCCGGGGGCGATGCTCAGGAGGGATCAGGGGCAGGGCGTCCAGCAACACTTCCAGCCCTTTTTGTCGACACAGCCGGCCGACGAACAGAAAATACGGTTCGGACACCAAGGCTTGCCACTGTTTTGGTACAGCTTTCGGACAAGCGAACTCCTGCCAGTGGACTCCGTTGGGCACCTGCACCACCGGAGCGCAGTGGGGACAGAAATGCCGGAACCTTGACCGCGTGAAGCGACTGATGCTGACCAGCACGGTGGCCGAAGCCAAGGTCTGAACAACGCGTTGGCGAATCAAGGGCTTTTTGGTGCGAGGGCTGCCAGGTCGCAGATCGCCGCCGTGGCTGGTGATCACCACCGGCACCGGCAATCGCTGACGAAACAAAACGCCTAAATAACCCGTCGGATAAACACTGTGGCAGTGCAACACTTCAAAGGGAAACCTTTGCCACAGTCGCTTCAGGTAGCCCAAGTACCACCAAAGCCCTCGCCGCGTGGAGAAAAACGGAGGGTGTCTTACCACCGGATAGGGGAGTCCGGCATCGTACTCTCGGCAGGCAGCAAACCACTTGGGCCGGGGGGCCAGCACGACCACTTCGTGCCCTTGCCGCAAAAACTCCCGAGCCAGGGCATCCACATGCATCTCCTGGCCACCTAGCTTGGGCAATGCGGTTTCCGTGTAGAGGCAAATCTTCATCGGGCCGCAGTAGCTCCGGTGGGGGCAGAGGGGATTTTCCGGGCAACGGGTGTTGGGGGATCCGAAAGCCCACAACCCGAATGGCCGGGAACCAACACCACGGCATGCTGGGCACAGGAAGGCGGAAGGTTTTTCACAGGGCGATAGCCCAATTGGGCTAATGCTTCCAACAACACTTGCAACCGCTCTCCCCGAAACCGCCGCGGACACAAGAGCACAAAATCCGGCTCCGTCTGATGGACTAACCATAAAATGTCCGTGTGGCACACCCCATCTGGTAAAGCATCAATAGGGAAAAAGGGACCTTGGGTGAAGTACTTGACCAGGGAGAGGTTGGCCACTCCAACGACAGTAGCCCCTGGGTGTTGGGCAGCCAGCCAGCGACCCAATGCCGCTGTCCGTTCCCGACCTTGGTCTTGCCGATTCATCGCCGCAAAACCATGCCCCACGGCCATCGCAGCGGTTAGTGCCAGGCACAGGTTCCATGTCCAAGCTGGTTTCCAGGCCGGAAGCCATGCCATCGCACGGCTCAGCAGCCGGCTGACGCTTCCTATTCCCAGTGCCACGGTCGGCAACGCCAAGATGGCAGGAGACATGACATATCGGGTGCTGGTGCCGCCACCTTTTTGCACATGCACCCACATGGCCACCAGCACTGCCAAGGCCCAGGCCACCAACGGGAGCGATTGACGCGTGCACACGGCTCGCCAACCAAACACCACTCCCAGCAAAAACAGCACTCCGAAGGCAGGACTTATGCCTTCCACCACGGCTTCCACGAACAGCCGATTTCGGAAAGCAAACGCTTTTTGCCGGGGAGGAGGTTCCAGCCGAAGCGAGGGGGGAGCGAGAGAATTGGTCTTAGCCGGTTTGGACTCCGAGGCGAGAGGCGTGGGCATTTCGGAAGAGGGGCGAAGCTTGGGTTGCCATGAGGCCGGAATCCCCAATTTGCTCAGCGAGCCCCACTGCCATTGAGGAGCGCCGCTTGCCCACCACAGTGCCAACCAGACCACAGCCGAGGCGGCTGCCCATTCTGCCGTAGCCCGACCCACTCGGCGCCATCGCTGCCAGCCACGATGGCGAGTTTGCCCCAGGGCCCAAAGGAGCATCACTCCATACAGCCCCAGCCCTTCCGCCCGAGTCTGCCAGGCCAGAGCCAGCACTCCGGCCAAGGCAAGCCCGAGCCATCGGGGAGGTGGGGGTTGCCACCACAGCCGCCATCCCCAACAAACACTCGTGGCCAAGAGGAACCAAAACAGAGGTTCCCGAACTAGTTCCCCGGACCATCCGATCAGCTTTGGATGCCCGGCATAGGCCAGGGCCGCCACCAGGGCCACGG
>JAJRRR010000296.1 GCA_024279285.1 Planctomycetota bacterium | reverse complement strand
GAAACACTCCTCCTCCAATGGCGAGAGCAATTCGTCAAGCAGTGCCAATTGGACTCGCTCTATGAACTGATGCGTTGCAACGAGGTAAGTGGGAGGGCAAGCGCGGAATCGCGCGCCGCGTGGTTGGAGCAGCTTCCGCGGGTGTTGGACCCTCGGGCTGATGTCCGAACTGTTCGTCAGGCGGTACGGCAACTTCTTGACAACAAGTTTTACTCAGGCCGGTGGACCGACGAGCGCATCCCTCTTTTGATCAAAAAGGCCCGTGATTTTCTCAAGCAATCCACCGACTTGTTCCAACCGGATGAGCAAACGGTGTGGCACGAAGCCTTGTTCACAGTTGCCCTGCTGCAAGTGGCCCAGGCTACCCAGATGCGCTATCAGCAACTCAAACAACGCCTCTCTGCTCTGGACTTTTCCGATCTTCTGGACCGAGCCTGCCAACTGCTGCAAAACGAGCATGTCTGCCGCCAAGAAAGCCAACACTTGGAAATGCTCCTGGTGGACGAGTTCCAGGACACCAACCCTTTGCAATTAAAATTGGTGCGGCTGCTGTGTCAGGGCGATCTGAATAACAAGCGGCTGTTTCTGGTGGGGGATTACAAGCAGTCCATCTTTCGGTTTCGGGACGCCAAACCGGAGCTATTTGCCCAGGTGCAGAGAGAAATCCGGCCACCAGGGCGCTTGTCCTTGACCCGAAACTTCCGCTCCCGAGAGGAGCTGATCGGGTTTGCCAATACGCTGTTTCAGGGGGTGTTTGATGGCTATGAGCCATTGCGGTCTCATCGTGGTTCCCCGGGAGGGCCTCGGACCTGCGTAGAGTTTCTTTGGGCCTTGCCTGACGCAGAGGCGCCCAAACGCTCCGCTGCCGAAGCCCGGGCACACGAAGCTGAATTGATCGCCCGAAGAATCTGGCTTCTTCGTAACCATGAAGAGCCTTGGGTGGGAGATGAGCCGGGCCGGAAGCTCTGCTGGGGAGATGTGGCCATTTTGTTCCGTTCTATGACGGCTCTGGCCCCCTATGAAGCAGCGCTGCAAAAGTACGGGATTCCCTACTATGTAGTCCGCGGCAAGGCGTTTTTTGCCCAGCAGGAGATTTACGATCTGGCGCACCTGTTGCGAGCCATCGTTTGGCCCGAGGACGAAATCGCCTTGTTGGGAGTGTTGCGCAGTCCGATCTTTGGCCTCCGTGACGATGTGCTGTTGCAGTTGGGGCTGGTGTGCGGCTCGCTGAGCCGAGGTTTTTATCAGCCTCAAAAGTGGCCCCAAGACCTGCCCTCCGATCAACGCCAGGCGTTGGAATTTGCCCACAACACACTTTGCTGGCTTCAGAAGGCCAAGGACCGGCTGACGCTTCGTGAGCTGATTCAAGAGGCCCTGAACCGGACCGGCTACGACGCCGTGTTGCTGACGGAGTTTTTAGGCAAACGCAAGGTGGCCAACTTGTACAAACTCTTAGAGATGGCCGCCCAGGCCGAACAAGGCAGCATGGCCACCTTGGCTCAATTCGTCCAACAATTGGAGGAACTGATCACCAGCGAGCCGGAGGAGCCCTTGGCTGCTTTGCATCCGGAAGCCCAAGGAGCGGTCAAGTTGATGAGCATTCACCAGTCCAAGGGGCTGGAGTTTCCTGTGGTGGTGGTGGCCGATTGTGCGGCCGCGCGGCATGCCAGCACGGCTTCGTTTGTGCTGAGTGATGAATTTGGCCCGGTGGCCATCACGCCCAGCCGACTTACCCCTAAAGACGCATCCGGAATTGGCCAACTCGTGCGCCGCAGGGAGTTTGAAGCCGATCGGCAGGAATCGCTGCGGTTGTTCTATGTGGCCATTACCCGAGCCGCAGACCACTTGGTGCTATCGGCCGGATTTCCCAAACCGGAAATCCAAGGAAGCAACGAGTGGATGGAGCTGCTTTCCCAGCGGTTTGACTTGGAGACCGGGCAGTGCCAGGAGGGGGCAGTGGAGTGTCCTTCCGTGCGGGTGCTAACCCAGGTAGAAGGTCCGGAACCCAGCAAAGTCCTTGACCAGCGTAAGGATCTGGCTTCCTTGTTCCAAAAGGCCGCCCAATCCCCCCGATCTGCTCCGGCCCGTCAACAGCGCCTGTGGACTGCCTGTGCTCCCGATGGTGAAGCAGTGGTAGAGCTTTCGTTTTCACAAATTGACGAGCAACTCAAACAATTGGAGGAAGTCCAGGACGAATTGTCTCGAGAGCCTGACCAGATCACGGACGAGATTCGGATGGAAGAAGCGGCAGCCGTAGGCACGCTGGCTCACGATGTACTGGCCACTTGGGACTTTGGCCAAAAGATCAACGAGGAACTCCTGGAGCGTTTTTTGCAACGCGCTGCCCAACGCTACCGCATTTCCCAGCCGGAGTTTCACGCGCAGGCCCGGGAAATGCTGAAAAAGTTTTTCCACTCGCCGTTGGCCAGGCGGTTGGCTCAAGCTCGGAGGATTTATCGGGAGTTGGAGTTCGTGTTGGCCTGGCCGCGTCGCGGCTCTCCGAAGATGCGGTTCCGAGGGTTTGTGGACTGCTTGTTTCAAGACGCCCAGGGACGCTGGTGCCTGCTGGATTACAAGACCTCCAGCGGACAAAAAATGTCCTTGCAGGATCTGGCCCGACGATACCAGACCCAATTGTGGCTCTATCACCTGGCGGTTTGGGAAACCCTGGGCCAGCGGCCCGATGAAATTTTGCTCTGGTTTTTACGCCATGGCCAAGCAGTCCCCTTGAGCTGGAGCCCGGAGGAGGAAAAACGCCTGGAACAGCAAGTCAACCAGGCCGTGGAAAACTACCGCCGGAAAATCAGCTCTTTGGTGGTGGGAAGTGGCGTTTGAACGATTCGTTTTGAGACCCATCAGGGTTGGGACGAAACCGGCGGGATGCGTCGCAAGGTGTAGTAAGCTTCGGCCGGAAAGAACTCTTGCTCTGCGGAGCCCAAAGGTCTCAGGTGAAACTCGTACACAAATCCTTCTCGCAGCTTACCCAGCTCCAGGCGCACGCTTCGGCGATCAGGAGCCACCTGCACCAAGCGCACCACTTCCTGACGGCGATCCACATCCGGTCCTCCATAAGCCGGAGTGCGAATCCGGCGGAAGGAAGCCACTTGATAAGCGCTTCTCCGACCGGCATGCCGGGGATCCACAGGACCGGTGAAGTGAATGACAAATCCGCGGTGCCAAGCTCGGACCTGGGCAATGCCCAAGGGCCACTTGTCCTGAGGGCGAAACACGACCACATGACCCTGGTTGTTTCCGCCTCCCCAGGCACTGTCGCGCAAATTGCCCACCACCAACTCTCCTTGCGGCGAAACCCCACACACCACGGGTCCCAACAGGGCTTGAGAAGCCAAGGGGTGATCGGGCCGACTGAACGGATAGACGGCGCCTTGCCACTGCCCTTGCACTTTTTCCACGGTGAAGCGGACCAGCTTTTGCAAGTTGTATTCGCACCCGATCAGATGACCTTCAAAGGGTCCGAACACTTCCCGGCCCAATCGTTTTCGCAGTTCTTGCGGTGTGGCCAGCACGCACAAGCCGTTGACACTTCGGGTCCAGGGATGAGGGATATTCACCGTGGGCTCCTCCACAGGCGGAAACTTGGCCCCCGGCACGCGCTCAATCTGGTTGGGGAAACCATACCACCGGCCCGGCTGAACCAGATTCAACTCATTGAACGGCGTGAAGTTGCCCTGGTTGTCGGTGACCCAAACTCGCCGCTTGCCGTCCAGAGCAATTCCCATGGGAAAGCGGAACCCTCGGGCCAGAAGTTCCGGGCGGAAGAGCCGGGAAGCAGGTGTTGGGTTTTCCTGGGGCAGGAGTCGCAAGACGCACCCTCGCCATCGGGCACCGGCTGCGGAGCGTTGATCTTGTTGGCAAGCCAGGGCGATGTAATAGTTTCCCCGCTCGTCGCGTGGCAGTCCCACGGCCCAGTCGTGGTAGTCCCGAGTGTGCCCCCAGCCACTGGCCAGGGTTTGCATTCGTTCGGCTCGTCCGTCGCCATCCTGATCGTACAGCCGCAGCAGAGCGTACTTGTTGATTACATCCACCACGCCGGTTCGCACCACGGCCAAGCCATAGGGAGCAGCCAGTTCGTCGCTGAAGACTTGAGCGTGCTCAGGCAGACCATCGTGGTTGCGATCTTCCACTTTCCACACGCGCCCCTTGAGGGAGCTGAGGAAAAGTGTCCCCTGGGAGTCCCAAGCCAGTCCCGTGGGCATAATCTCCCGAGGCAAAGGGAGCCGATAGCCCACGAATCCCGGCACCAACCCCCGAAACTGCTGAGCCTTTTCCAAAGCCGGCGGTGGCTCAGGACGCGTGTAGCGGTCGGCGGCAAATTGGCTCCGATAGTGCACCTGCCAACGAAGCGTGCAAGTGGGGTGCGAGCTGTGCTGGGGAGTGACCACCGCGAGCCAGTTCCCCCGGCCTGGGCTCCACCAAAGCATGCGAGAAAAACCTTCTGCTTGAGCCGGAAAAACTTCCACTTGGAACGATTTCCCCCGGCCTTGCAAAACTCCTTTTCGGGAACTCTGACTCTCTCGGCTCCACCGCAATGGCCAAGGCAAGGGAGCAAACTCCAGCGTGCTTCCCGATGGCACACCGCTTACTTCCACGCGGCGCAGGAATCCGTGATCTGAGTTTTCCGTGCCCAGCGGCCCAGCGGGATTCCACCACTCCTCCACCTGGAGAATCACCCCTTTTTGATCCGAAGCTGCCGCCGAAGAGCTTTTTCCCTGGGGAAGCAAGCGGAGCCGATAGCCCAAGCGGATTCCCCCTGGCGTGTGCTGAACGAAGTCAAATTCCGTGAGATATTGTCCCTGGGGCACTGGGGTCCAGACCCTCTGGCCATGGCGGAGTTGCCAAGCCGGATTGGGCGAGGAAGGCCAAGGCCAAAGGGGCACCGAGCCTGGCTCCCAATACCAGGTCTTACCCCGAGTGCGCTGATAGGCCACATCGCCCACCCACCACGAACCTAACTGTCCGGTGGTCAGGTCCAGCAGCACATTGTGCCGGTTGGGTAGTCCCACCAGCAGTGGCTTCACACAGGCCGTTTTTCCCTGAGGATCAAACTCCACAACATCGGTCAGCACCACGGCCGGTTGGGGCGGCTCGTTGGGATCGTTGTGGCGGCGAACCACGCGCACCGGATCGGGCCGCGGAGGGCGAAAACCAGGTTGATTCAGCACATGCCAGACCGCTTCCAACTGACGACGCAAGTCTCCGCCCAACACCCCTGGCACGGCCGACACAATGCCGGGCATTTCCATCCGAGGGACGATTCGGGCAGGATTGGGCATCCAACGCCAGTACCAACTGTGGCGAATCCTCCGTCCAAGCTCCGAAAGGTCCGGCCCTCGGCTCTTTAGCTCCACCTGCTCGGGAATCACCGGACCGATCTGGTGACAACTCGTGCAGCCGAACCCTCCGGCAGTGACCAGTCGGGATCCGGAGGCCAAAAGCTCACCCGGTTCAAATTCCGACGGGACATGAGTTCTGGTCAGCTCTTGGGGCACGCGGTCTTTGGCCTTCAGGTGCTCAAGCAGTGCTTGAAGCTCCTCAGGAGAGAGCTCAAACCGAGGCATGCGCACCGCAAACCACCATCGCCGGCGCACTCCTGCTTCCAAGGCTTGCCGGAGTGCTTTATCGGTGAGCTTGTCTCCCACGGTGAACAAAGCCGGGGGCTTCATCACCGGAAGCAGTTGGCCCAACTGAGGATCTTCGGCCACCAAGGACTGAAGCTGCTCCTCCAGTCCGGTAAATCGGTCCCGAGCGTGGCAATTCACACACCCTCGCACGATCAACAGTTCCCAACCACGCTCCAGGCCCGGAGTGCCTGAGTTGTGAACCTGGCTGGAAGAAGGTTTTGGTTGGGAAAAATAGAAGCGAATTCGCTTTTGTGCAGCGGTGGGGAGGTGATAGCCAACTTGGGCGGTTTCCGGCCGAGCTTGTCCCCAACATGCACGCTCCCACCGACTCCTCGCTCCCAAGGGAGCCAGGGCAGGGGAGGGCACCGATTCGGGCAAGCGGTGGCACGCTCCACAACGCCATCGTTGCACAAGGTTTTTGCCTTGAGCAATCAGCTTGGAGTTCTTCAACCACGAGGGAAAAGGTTTCTTATCCGGCTGGCTTTCCGAGCCTCTCAAGGTGGCCAAAAATAGCACCAGGCTTTGGCGCTCTTGGCGGGTGAGATCAAACCGAGGCATTTGAGCATCGGGGTTCAGGCTTTGAGGGTCAAGGAGCCATCTTTGGAAGAATGTTTGGGGCCGTTTTTGGGCAACATGGTCCAGAGCTCCGCCGCTCCACGGTCCCGAGTTTCCCAGCCCTTGCAAGCGATGACACGCCATACACCCAAGGGTGAAAAACAACCGGCGTCCCTCTTGAGCCGAAGGCGGTGGAGAAGATTTGCGCTTTTTCCTGGAGGAGTTTGGAGCCTGCCGTGTTTGAACCTTTGAGGCGTTTGGCTTAGGGGGCGGGGGCAGGGGTTGGGATCGGGCCCAAAGATACGCCACCACGGCTCGGGCTTCCTGAGGAGAAAGCGGGACATGGGGCATGCGCCGTCCCGGGTGCCAGCCAAACACCCACCAGCCCGGACCCCGTGCCAGTGCCATCGGAAGCTCAGAAGCTTCTTCCTCGGAAGCCATCGGCTCAGAGTCAGGTTCCGGACGGCTAAGCAACCACTTCACGGCCCACTGGGGACGGTAGCTGAAGCGAAAGTGCACCAAAGCCGGAGCAGGTCGTAGGGACGGCCTTTCAGAGCCCCGATGACACGCTCCGCAACGAAGCACTTGAGCCAGCAGCGCACCTTCTTGAAACCAGCTTGCCAGATCTTGGTGTAAGTGAAAAAGTTGTCCAGGGGGGATGGGTTCCGGGGGCCAGTTGGGCCCCTGCCAAAACAGCCCTAATGGCTCCCCTTGGCTTTGAACAAAACACAGTTCAAACCGATAAAACCCAAAGCCCAACTCCACCGGCTTGCTTTGAAGCCATCCGGGGCCTGGCCCGGGGCGAAGCTCCACCTCTTGGCCAGAGAAGCGAAAGCTGGCACGAGGGCCTTGAACCCAAAACCGATACCCCCCCGGCTGACGCACTTGCAGTATGCCCTGATAATAAATCTTCCACGGTCCTGGGCCCAAACGAGGCTCCACCTGGGGAGCAGACAGATGCCACCGAAGATGGAACTCCACCCGGGTGAGCGTCCGACCCTGAGCATCCTCCAGCCGGACCAGCACTCCCGGGCGAAGCGACTCCAGGTCCACTTCCTCTTGGGCCCAAGTCATCAAGCCGAAACAACTAGCGATCCAGACGACCAACAGGTTCGAAAGCACTTGGGCTCTTAATCGCGTTTGCATCGTGATGCCGTGGCTAGTTGGAACTTGGTCAGAAGCTCGGGATCCACTTCCACTCCCCAACCAGGGCCGGAAGGCAGGCGAATGTGGCCCTGATGGATGGGCAATCTTCGGCGGGTAATGTCTTGCAGACCATAATAAGTCGTGTCATGAGCCATATCAAAACCCGGACAAGCCACTCCCAAATGAACCATGCAGGCGGTTTTGATCCCTAAATCGTGCCCGCAGTGCATCACGCACGAAACTCCGGCAGCCTGAGCCATATGGGCAATTTTTACACAAGGGAGCACTCCTCCGGCTTGATAGGTCTCCACCACCAGCACATCGGCTGCCCCACACCGGAGAATCTCCCAAGCCGACTCCGGCCCCCAAACACTTTCGTTCAACGCCACCGGAATGGAAATGGCCTGGCGCAGTTGAGCTGATTGGTCCAAGGCTTCCTCGGGCAAGGGTTGTTCCAGGTACTCAATCGGAAAAGGGGTCAGAGCTTGGGCCAGTTGCACGGCTTGCTCGTAGGAGTATCCGCAGTTGGGATCCACCCGGATGCGCAACCGTCCTTGGCTTCCGCGAGTGATGGCCTCTACCATGGCCACATCTTCTTCGATGCGGCGCCCCGCTTTGATCTTGAGCACCTGGAAGCCCTGTTGGGTGTAGAACCGGGCGGTTTGTTCGGCTTGTTCCGCAGAGCAGATGCCCATGCAGGCGGCTACCGGCACCTGGGTTCGCACCGGGCCGCCCAAAAGATGAGCCACCGGGACGCCGAGCCTTCGGGCCCAAAGCTCCACCAAGGCCATCTCCACCCCCGAGCGAAGCCGCACTTCCAGTGGACACCCCTGATGAAACTGCTCCAGTGAAAACTCGCCCAGGTGCTCTAACCACTGCCATGCTTGATGACACATGCGTTGGGCGTCCAGGTTGGGCAGGAAGTTGGTGTTAAACTCCCCCCAACCTTCGTTGCCCTGATCGTCTTCCACGCGAACGATGCCTGAGCAGGTGGTGGTGGAGGTGCGGTATCGGGAAGTATAAGGGCCCACCGGCGGCCGCATCGGCACTTCCACCAAGGTGATGTCCAACCGAACCACACGCACCGTGCCGCTCCTGCCTCTGAGGCTTTGACAGAGCCATTGTGTCCCTCCTCCCCCTGGCAAACAATGCCTTGGGGCTTTCTAATGCTCGTGGACCAGACCTGGTCAGGGCTTCCTTCTCAGCGGTGCAAAGAGTTCATGGATCGACACCTTCACTGCATCCGGCTGCTGGGGCCGTGGGAATACGCCTGGGCCGACTCGCAAGGGCCTGAGGCGACCTGGCAGCGTATCCACCTGCCGGTAGAAAAGCCGCCTTGGCTGGAAACTGCCTGCGGCAATTGGCTGCTGCTGCGACGGTGGTTCCATCGGCCATCGGGACTTGGACCCAAGCATCACCTCCGAATCCGTCTGGACCACTTGCCCTTGGGAACCCAAGTGTGGTTGAACCAGAACTACCTGGGCACCTTGGAAGGCCAACACCTGGTGGAGTTTCCCCAAAGCGCTCTTAGGCTCCGAAACGAACTGATACTCCAGGTGCCCGCTTCGCAAGCGCGCAGTTGGTCCCTATGGGCCGGAATGCAAGTGGCCCTGGAGATCGAAGAACCCCCTTAGGTTCCCACGCCGCAAAAGAGGTTATTTGACCTCTTTGTTTTCAATCCAGGGCATCAGTTGTCGCAAACGTCGCCCCACCTGCTCAATCAAGTGCTGCCGGTGGCGACGGCGCATGGTTTTGAACAGCGGGGCATTGGCCTTGTTCTCCAGAATCCATTCCCGAGCAAACTGCCCGCTGCGGACTTCTTCCAGAATGCGCTTCATCTCCTCGCGCACTTGCTGGTTGATAACCCGAGGTCCTCGCGTGTAGTCGCCGTACTCGGCCGTGTTGGACACACTGTAGCGCATGTAGGAAAGCCCGCCTTGGTAAAAAAGGTCTACGATTAGCTTGAGCTCGTGGAGGCATTCGAAGTAGGCCATTTCGGGCTGATAGCCGGCTTCCACCAGGGTTTCAAAGGCGGCCAGAATCAGATGGCTCACCCCGCCGCAAAGCACCACTTGTTCGCCGAACAGGTCGGTTTCGGTTTCTTCGGCGAAGGTGGTCTGGATCACGCCAGCTCGGGTGCCGCCGATGCCTTTGGCGTAGGCCAAGCCCAAGCGGAAAGACTCCTCCGAAGCCCCTTCGTTGGTGGCAATCAGGCACGGCACCCCGGCACCCCGGACAAACTCGCTGCGCACCAAATGTCCTGGCCCTTTGGGTGCCACCAGAACCACATCCACACCCTCGGGCGGTTCAATCTGTCCGTAGTGGACATTGAACCCGTGGGAACACATGAGCAGTTTGCCGGGTTTGAGATGGGGAAGCACTTTTTGGCGGTAGATGTCGGCTTGCACTTCGTCGGGCAAGAGGATGTTGATCAGATCACCTTGTTGAGTGGCTTCTTCAATGGAGACGGGCTGGAAACCATCGCGCACGGCAGCCTCGTAATTGGGGCTGCCCGGCCGTTGGGCCACCACCACTTGAACTCCACTGTCGCGCAAGTTCAAAGCATGGGCGTGCCCCTGGGAACCGTAGCCCAATATGGCCACCGTCTTGCCTTCCAACAGACTCAGGTCGGCATCGTCGTCGTAGTAGATCTTGGCTGCCATGGCTTTGTACCCAACTTGGAGGAACTTCGGATCAGGGTGAGGCTTGCGCGGCCATGGGGCTAGCTGGGCGAGGCAGGAGGAGCTTGCGAATCCTGGCCCAAGTAGCCCTTGCCGCGAACCATTGCAATGCGCCCGCTTCGTACCAGTTCTACGATGCCAAAGGGGCGCATGACTTCAATAAAGGCGTCAATTTTGGACTCTTTGCCGGAAATTTCAATCATCACCTGATCTTGGGCCACATCCACGATGCGGCCTCGGAAGATCTGGGTCAGCTCATACACTTCGCTTCGTTTGCCCCCCGGGGGAGCCTGGACTTTGATGAGCATCAGGTCGCGTTCTACATAGTCCTGGGCGGAGATGTCGTCCACACGCACGACGGTGACGATTTTTTCCAGTTGTTTGCGCACTTGCTCCAGCACCCGATCGTCCCCGATGACCACGAAGGTCATCCGGGAGAGCTTGGGGTTTTCGGTCTCGCCCACGGCCAGGCTTTCGATGTTATAGCCTCGTGAGGCGAGCATGCCGGAGATTTGGGCCAACACCCCTGGCACATTCTGCACCAAAGCCGAAAGCACATGTCGCATGTTCGTAGGGGACATCGTTCCTCCCGTGCCGCGTGAACTTCGGAACCGAAGATGTGGCCGATCTTAGTGCCCCAGGGGACGAATCACAAGGGCCCTAGTGACGCAGCCCCACTTGGTAGCACCGCAAATGATGAGCATCGCGGATGTAAAGACGCCCATTGCTTAAAGCAGGCAGAGCCAGCGTGCGCCCCTGGGCTAGCACGGCTTGAGCAATGAGACGATAGCGCATCGGGTCTGGACGAACCAACACCACCGTCCCGTCGGTCTTCTGAACCAAAAGCACATCATGAATCAGCATGAGTGTGGCCTTGCCAAACTCCGGCACACTCCAAAGGACCTTACCTTGCCGAGGATCTATGCACCGCAGTTGAGCCGTGGGCACATCCTCTCGCCCATGCACTCCATACAGAACCCCTTGATAGAAAATCGGCGTGGTGTACTGACTGGAAAGCACCCCATCTCGCTGCCAGAGCACCTGGGCGGTGTTTTTCTGGACCCGAAGCAGTTTTGCCCCAATTCCGTAGCTGGCGGTCAAAAACACCCGATCGGAACCCAAAATCACCGGGTTGGCGGCGTTGACCGTTGGTCCTCGGCGCCCAAACGGCACTTGCCACAGCACTCGTCCCGTGGCTGCATCAAGCCCCAGGGCATGCAATCGGGTGAGGAACACCACTTGGGGCACTCCACCTAAGATGGCCAGCACCGGAGAGGAGTAGCTGGCTCGATGGGCCGTGGACTTCCATAGCACCTGCCCACTTTTGGCATCAAAGGCAACAATTCCGGCCCCCTGAGCTCCAGCTCCCAGATTCACCAGCAGCCGGCCTTGTACGATCACCGGGGAGCTTCCTGCCCCGAAGTAGCCTTCTTCCGCCGGAGTGATCCAGGAGCGGAGTTCGTGCTGCCAGAGCACACGGCCGGTCTTCAGTTCCATGCAGCGCAATCCGCGGTCGGCTCCATAGACATAGACCCGACCTTGATCAATCACCGGTACGCATCGGGGGCCGCTGTCGGGCAGGATGGAGCTGGTGTATTGGGTGGGAAATTCGCGTCGCCAGAGCCGCTGGCCGGTTTGGGCATCCAAAGCCTCTACGATTTCCCGCGAGCCAATGCGATGGAACAGGATCACCCGGTCTTGGGCGACAGCCACTCCGGCCACACCTTCTCCGGCCGGCACTTTCCACAGCAGGGCAGGGGGGTGCTGGTCCCAATTGGTCCGGATGCGCTCATCCGGTGCAGCCCGACCGGTACGCTCAGGTCCCAAGATCTGTGGCCATGCCCCTGCCCACACTCCTTGCCCCCCGGTGCCCAAAACTCCTAAAGCCCAAAGCCCGACGACCCATAAACTCCTACGAGCAATGTTTTTCATGACGGACCCTTGCACGCTTTTGTTTGTCCTACGCTGTTTCTTGTTCCTTCAGACCCAGCTCTTTCATCATGATCTCTCGAATCCGAAACTTTTGAATCTTGCCGGTAACGGTTTGAGGAAATTCCTGGACAAAGCGGATGTATCGGGGCACCTTGAAGTGGGCCAGATGTTGACTGCAGAACTGGCGAATGTCTTCTTCGGTGAGGTTTTGAGCCTCCGGAGCGTCGGTCCGAAGCTTGATCCATGCACAAAGTTCCTCGCCGTATTTTTCGTCAGGCACGCCCAATACGGCCACTTGTTCAATTGCCGGATGGGTGTAAAGAAACTCTTCAATTTCGCGCGGATAAATGTTTTCTCCGCCCCGGATGACCATTTCCTTGATCCGTCCGGTGATTTTGTAATATCCGTTGGGCAAACGCACTGCCAAGTCGCCTGTGTGAAGCCATCCTTGAGAATCGATGGCCTTAGCAGTGGCTTCGGGATTTTTGTAATAGCCGAGCATGACCACATGTCCTCGGGCGCACAGTTCTCCTTGCTGGTTGTCTTCCAAGGTTTTGCCGGTTTGGGGGTCCACAATTTTTACTTCCACCCCGGGCAAGGGGCGGCCCACCGTCTCCACCCGAAGCTCCAGCGGATCATCGGTTCGGGTTTGGGTAATCACCGGGGAGGCTTCCGTTTGGCCATAGGCAATCGTAATCTCGCGCACTCCCATCTGGTTGACGACGCGTTTCATCAGCTCAATAGGGCAGGGGCTTCCGGCCATGATCCCCGTGCGAAGCGAAGACAAATCGCGCTGGGCAAAGCTGGGGTCCTCCAGCTCGGCGATGAACATGGTTGGCACGCCATAGATGACTGTGCAACGCTCCTTTTCAATCGCTTCCAAGGTGGCCGTGGGATTGAAGTACTCGGCCGGAATGACCATCGTCGCCCCATACACCACGGCACACAAAGTGCCCAACACGCAGCCAAAGCAATGGTAAAAAGGCACCGGAATGCAAATGCGATCCTGGTGGCTGAGCCGTTGGCACTGGCCCACATAGTACGCATTGAGCAGCAAGTTGCGGTGTGAAAGCGTGGCTGCCTTGGGAAACCCTGTGGTGCCGGAGGTGTATTGAATGTTGATAGGCTCCTGGGGCCGCAGGGCGCGTTGGGCATCGGTCAGATCGGCAGGGTCCACTCCGCGGCCCTGGTCCAACATTTGTTCCCAGGAAATCGCCCCTTGGGGAGTGGCACCTCGCAGCGCGACTACCCAGCGCAGCTTGGGGAATTCGGCACTTTTCAGCTCACCGGGCACGCTGTGCTTCAGCTCTGGGCAGACTTCGTTGATCATGGCGAAGTAGTCGGAAGTTTTGAAGCGGTCCAGCAGGAACAGGGCCACGGAGTCGCTTTGCTGCAAGGCGTAGCGCAGCTCGTGAGGACGATAGGCAGGGTTGATGGTCACCAGCACGGCTCCGATCCGCGCGGTGGCAAACTGCAAGATGACCCATTGGGGAACATTGGTGGCCCAAATGGCCACATGGTCTCCTTTTCCCAATCCCAGGGCCAGGAGCCCTCGGGCAGCCTGAGCTGTGGCCTGCTCAAACTCCGCCCAGTTCATTCGCACGCCCAGTTGAGGAAACACCAAGGCGTCCTGGTCGGGATAAGTTTGGGCGGTTTGGACCAGGACCTCGGGAATGGTTTTTCCTTCCACGGGCACAGTGGCTTGAGCCATGGCTGCTTTTCCCACTAGAGTGTAAGGAATGCGGAGCACGGAGGACTCCAGGCAGGGGAGTCCTGTTGGCTCTAGGCTTCCAAGACCAGAGCAGCATTGGCTTGACACTGGGGAAGTGTCGGGTTGAAATATAGTAAATCCTTGAGGTTAGGTAAACTTTTTTCCATCCTGAACTACACGGCGTAGCGGGCCTGGGCCAAAAGGGGCACGGACCCTTCTTGTCGGAGTGGCTGATGATGGCGCGGCCCTGGATGTTCTGCTCCCCAAGACGCTGGAAGTGTGCTCCAAACCGAGCTTCTGTGGCTGATCGCAGTTCTGTTGGCAGGGCTGGGTTCACTTTGGTAGAGATGCTGGTGGCCGTGGCCCTGACTTTGCTGCTGATGCTGGCGGTGGTGACGGTGTTTGGTCAGTTGAGTCGTGGGGTGCGCGAGGCACGAGCCATGGGCGATTTGGCCGCTCGGCTTCGCAATGTCCGGCTCAAACTGGCCGAAGACCTGCGCAGTGCCACGGCGCTTCGGGCCCAGGTGGTGCCGCCTGTCTCCCACCGGGAAAGCTTGGGGTTTTTTGAATATGTGGAAGGGCCTTCTCCCCGCCCACTTTCAGGGGCTGGATTGCGGCCCGTGGACGAATCCGGAAACTACGATCCCAGCGTGGGCGATGTGGACGATGTGCTGTGCTTTACCATCCACAGCCAGGAACTGTTGACCCTCCCATTGCCTGGCGGTGGAACCGTCTCTTCCCATTATGCAGAAGTAATGTGGTTCATGTGGGGAAACAAGCTGGTAAGGCGAGTCCGTTTGATCATGCCGGGCACCACGGTTAATGTAAGCGGCACGGTGGCCACCAAGGCTTCGCTGCGTGAACTGGCCCTGCGGCATATGCGGATGCTCCACTTTCCGCCGCCAACTCCCCCAGCCCCACCACCCTGGCCCACTTTCATCCTCTCATCAGACCAAGCAGCTTGGACTTCTGCTTTGAATTCTCAAGGAGACCTGTGGAACGGTAATGTGCAGCAGATGCCCTATCCGGGACCGTTTACGACCGATGTGATCCTGGACAATGTGTTGAGTTTTGATGTGAAAATCTGGGATCCGGAGGCTCCGGTGTTTGTGGTCAGCCCAGGAGGGGGGCAGCCACCGATAGCGGTGTCGCCCGGTTCGCCACTTCCGGTGCCTGGGGGGCCTTCGGGACCCAATGGGCCAAATCTCTATGCCAGCACCTTGACCAATTGGGTAGGAGCTGGCATGCCCAACAATTGGGGAGCTGGTCCCGTGGCCCGGGGAGCTTTTGTGGACCTGTTTTACGCGCGACGACTCTGGTCCGGATCGGCTGCCACCGTGTTTCACTTGTCTTGGTTCTCAGGGCCTGGCTATGGGGTGCTTGGACAGAGGGCCATTCAGGGAATGCCTGCTGTGTACGACACTTGGAGCGATTGGTACGAACGCGATGGGCTGGACCAAGACGGCGATTCCTTGGTGGACGAAGGGACCAACGAACTGCACGACCCAAACAACGCGCCTCCTGCTCCCGGTCCAGGCGTAGATCCTCACTTGCAGAACACCCCAGAAGCTGACGAACCGGCCGAGCAAGAAGCTCCGCCCCCCTATCGCCATCCCGTGAAAGCTATTCAAGTAAAAATCCGCGTCTTTGATCCGGCCACCCAACAGGTGCGCGAAGTTACGCTGGTGCAGAGCTTCTAAACGGAGATTGGATCCCGGGGATAAGGAGCAGGGGTTGTCGGATTGGGCAAGGTAGGGCCTTTGCCCTCCGTTCCCGGACCTCATTCTCTGTGAGGCGGGTGCTTCTTCGCCATGCGCGGCGAGCGATCCTCTGGGGTTGCCAGTGGAGAGTTAGGCTTTTCCCAGTTGGCACTTGGAAGCCAAAAGAGTAATTTGATAGGGTTCCTAACGAACTTGAAGGAGGCGAAACGACTTAAGATGCGTGCGATAGCTGCTTTTCCCGGAACAGAACAACCACGGTTGGTGGATTTGCCGGAACCTGTCTCGCCTGAGTCGCATCAGGTTTTGTGTCGCTCGTTGGAGTTAGGGATTTGCGGCACGGATCGAGAGATCCTGGCGGCTAAGTCCCCCTTGTGTCCACCGGGCGAAGACTTTTTGGTCTTGGGCCATGAGTCGTTGGCTCGGGTGGAGGAAGCCGGTTCGGCAGTGGAGGAGTTGGCACCAGGAGACTTGGTCGTTCCCGTGGTGCGGCGCCCTCGGCCTAGTCGGTCTCCAGCGGCCGTGCGCTGGCGGCGCCGACGCGTGGACCTGTTACCCATGCAAGCCTATGTGGAGCGAGGAATCGTGCGTCAGCACGGGTTCTCCTCGCCCTATTGGTTGGACGAGCCGCGCTACTTGTGGAAAGTCCCGACCGAAATCGCCGACTTGGCCGTGCTGACCGAACCGCTCTCCGTGGCCGCCAAAGCCATCAACGAAGCCCAACTGCTCCAAGAAGCCCGATTGGGACAAGGAGCCTGGCAGGAGCATCCGCCTCGGGTGTTGATCACAGGGTTGGGACCGATCGCCTTTGCTGCCTTGGTGATGGCTCGGGCATGCCGGTGGCCGGTTTGGGTCTGGGGACGCGACGAGCCCGACTCCTCACGCGCCGAACTGGTACGCGACTGGGGCGCCCAGTACCTCCACGGTCCTGTACCACAACAAGTCTTAAAGAATGTTGAAGAACACGGCTTTGATCTCATGCTGGACTGCACCGGAGCCGAAGAAGTGGTCATCCGTTTCGCTCCCGCTGTGGCTTCTTGTGGAGTGATTGCCTGGTTGGGCAGTCGGCAGCAACTTCAGGGACCTGAAGTGGTCATCACGGAGCTGATTCGGGTGGGACTGGTGCGCAATCACATTCACCTGGGCTGTGTCAATGCGGCTCCTCGGGACTTTCAGGAAGCGCTGGAAGTGCTTCAGCGTCTGGCTTCCACCAGCCGGCCCTTGCTCAAGAGGCTCATCACCCATCGTGTTCCGCTGGAGCA
Source organism: Planctomycetota bacterium (assembly GCA_024279285.1). Lineage (GTDB taxonomy): Bacteria > Planctomycetota > Planctomycetia > Pirellulales > S012-138 > S012-138. Next base: position 9,755 of record JAJRRR010000296.1, on the reverse strand, counting down.
GTCGCTGGAGCTGTTCCACCGCCGTCCGCCGCAGACGATCAAAGTGGTGGTGGAGTTCTAATCTGCTTCAGCTACGCCGCCGGAGAATTGTCCCAAAGGTCCGAAATCCTGATGGGTGATCTGCCCGCCCTGACGACGCACTTGGCCCAGGTACTCACGCGGAATGCGGCAGTGAATCACCATGCGAGAAGTGTCAAAGTGCTTGGAAAGCACCTCGCCCTTGTCGGCCAGGAAAGCTAACAGGCGGCCATTGCTTACGGCACATTCCACCCGAATGTCGGCAAAAGTGCGGCTCAAAGCATGACTAGCCGCCCCAGCCAGCCGGTCCAAGCCTTCGCCGGTTCGGGCACTGATAGGGATGGCACTAGGATAGCGCTGCAAGATGCCCTCTATCACCCCAGGTGTGCGCACGCGATCAATTTTGTTGAGCAAAAGCAAGGTGTCTTTGCTCTCAATACCAAGTTCTTCTAGCACGCGATACACGGCGCTGATCTGGTCCAGCACTGCCGGATGAGAAGCATCGGCCACATGCAACAGCAGATCTGCTTGTCGGGCTTCTTCCAAGGTCGCTTTGAAGCTGGCGATCAAGTGATGGGGCAGATCGCGGATGAAGCCCACTGTGTCGCTCAAGAGCACCGGTCCCCAGCCTGGCAAGTGCCAGCGTCGTGTGCGGGTGTCCAGCGTGTGGAACAAACGATCCCGAGTCTCCACTCCCGCCCCGGTCAGAGCGTTCATCAGAGTGCTTTTGCCGGCGTTGGTATAACCGACCAGGGAAACTGTTCGAGTGCCGTTGCGCGAAGCCACCTGGCGCTCTTTGCGACGCAAAATCCGATTCAGCTCGCATTGAAGCTCATGAATACGCTTTTCCACCAACCGGCGGTCGGTTTCCAACTGTTTTTCTCCCGGACCACGCATCCCGATGCCGTGCCGGATTCGGGACAAGTGGGTCCACATGCGTTTGAGTCGAGGAAGGGAGTATTTCAGTTGGGCCAGTTCTACAGCCAATCGGGCTTCGTAGGTTCGGGCATGAGTGGCAAAAATGTCCAGAATCAACTCCGTGCGGTCCAGAACCTTGCAATTGGCGATGCGTTCCAGGTTGCGCTTCTGGCTGGGTGTGAGATCGTTGTCAAACAGGACCACCTCGGCTCCGGTGGCGCGGACCATTTGGGCTAGATGTTCAGCTTTGCCCTTGCCCAGATAGGTGGTCGGGTCAGGCCATCGGCGACGCTGATAAACTCGTCCCAGCACGATGGCCCCGGCGGTCCGGGCCAGACCTTCCAGCTCGGCCAGCGGGTCTTCTACGAACTTTTGCTCGGGCAATTGGACCGAAACCAGGATTGCCCCCTCCGAAGCGACCGTGGCCGTGCGTTTGGGATCTTTCACCAATGCCGATCGTTGTCCTTGCTACGGGGAATGATACACAGTTGCAAAGTTCCAGCTAGGGCACCCATTTAATTTTAACTTTCTCACCCAGCCAAAGCACTCCTGTTGTGGTTTCCAAACTGGCGGAAGAAGCGACCGGATAGTGATAAAGCAACCAGTAAATTACTACTCCAGTGATAGATACATAAATCCATAAGGGCAGGGTCCATCGGGCCAGTCTGCGATGCCTGTCCCGACGGTCGCGTAGCCCCAGCACGATCACCCCCAAAGCCAAAAACGGCACCACAGCAGCCAGCACCACATGGGAGATCAACACCGGGTAGTAAACCAGGCGAACGACCCCTGTGCCCCGAAACTGCACATGCCCCACCTGGTAATGATGCACCAGATAGCTTTCCAGAAAAAGCACTGAGGCCACCAAGGCTCCTATCATCAAGTTGCGGTGGAGCACTTCGCGTTGGCGGCGAATGGCTCCATAACCGGCAAGTAGCAAGCCCAACGCAATGGTGTTGAACGCAGCGCTGAGCGAAGGCAACAAGGTGACTTCTTTCCAGCCCAACAACGCCACCACCACGGTTCCGCCAATCCAAGCCGCTCCCAATCTCCACCAAGGCACAGGCTGCTGGTCCAAGGTGTTCATTCAGATGCTTTTTCTGCAGTAGAGGTTCTTGGGGAAGAATCTTCAGACGATGGCGAGGACTTGCCCAGCAACTCTTTCACTTTGCGTTTCAATCGGGCAATGTCCACATCAAAAGCACTCATGTAGCTTCCTTGCACTCGCCCTTGGGCATCAATGACCATCAGTCGGTCCGAGTGAGTCACTTTGGCAAACGCCACGCGGAACTGCTCTTGGCTGACTTGGCGAATCGGTTCCACTGATCCGTCGGCCGAAGTGAGGAATATCCACCGCTTGGGATCAATGTCGTATTGGCGCAGGTAGTGCTGAGCGTACTGTTGCAACACTTCTGGGCGATCGTGCTGAGGGTCCACCGAAATACTGACAAACACCACAGGCAGGTCCCGCAGGTCCTGGGCCAGCAGTTGGGCAATGCGGTTGTTGAGCTTGATACAAGCACTTTGGCATCGGGTGAAGAAAAAGCTGGCTATCCAAACTCGTCCTTGGAGCTGCTTTGGGGTGAAGGTTTTTCCTTGGCTGTCCACGAGTTCAAAGTGGCCCAGCTTGTACCCATAAACCGGCACTTGTTCAGCAACAGGAGCAGTGGACTGCTCCTGTGAGCCCACCTGCCTGGTGAAGCGATAAGCTCCGTAGGCAACGCCCACACAGACCAACACGCCCAGCCAGATGGCCACAGGGCGGTTCATCGCAGATCTCCTTGCGTTCGGGTTCGCGTCACGGCCATGTCCAGAAGAATCATAGCGCCGCAGAAAGCCAAAGTCACCACCCAACAGAGCCAAAGTGGCGGATCGCCGGAGTTCAACGGCCCCCCCTGGAGAAACAGCATTCGGCGCACTCCACCGACGGCGTAAGTCATAGGATTGATCATCATCAGATAGCCCAACACCCCCGGCGGCGGCGGGAAAAACGCCCCAGAAAGCAACCACAGCGGAAACAACACCACACTCATCACGGCGTGGTAGCCTTGGACTGAATCCATGCGCCAAGCCAGGACAAACCCTAGCCCCGTTAAACTCAGCCCGGAAAGGAACAAAAACACCACCGTACCCAACACTCCCCAAACTCCAGGATGCAACTTCAAAAACACGCCCAGGAGCAAAAACACCAGGGTTCCCACCAAGGCAATGGCGGTTCCGCCTAGCAGTTTTCCCAACACCAAGGCCCAACTGGGCACTGGAGCCACCAGCACGGCCTGCAAAAACCCTTCCCGACGATCTTCAATGATGGATATGGTGGTAAAAATGGCCGTAAAAAGCAGGATCAACACCAGCACCCCAGGAAAGAAAAACTCCCGAAACGCCATCGTACCTTGGGAGGGCAATTGGAAAGTTTCGCGGAAACCCTCACTGAAAAAGAGCCAGAAAAGCAGCGGCTGGCCCAAGGCTCCGGCCAGACGGTTGCGTTGCCGGACAAAACGCAGCCACTCCCGAAGCCCCAGCGACCACACAGCCAGCCACCCTTGCCCCAGTCGTGGAGCAGCTTCGGCCAAGGGTTGCACTTGGGTGGCTGCGGAGGTGTTCATGGCAGGTCAGTTTCCCGGGACAAGTGGGAGGCGGAGGTCGTCTCTTCCTGATTGGCCCAAAACCGGTGCCCTGTACGCTGGATGAAGACATCTTCCAAGGTGGGTTTGCCCACAGTGATAGAACGCACCCCAGGTCCTAAGGCCGGTACCAGTTGGGCCACCAGTTGATGCCCTTGGGCATGCTCCAACCGCACGGTGTGATCCACCACGGTGGGTGAGAGCTGAAACTTCTCCTGCAGCAGTAGAGCTACTTGCTCAGGCTGTTCGCACTCTATAGTGATGATGTCTCCACCGATTTGGGAGCGCAAGGACCCGGGAGAATCCAACGCGACGAGGCGTCCGCGGTCCAGAATGGCCAGACGGTCTGCTTTTTCGGCTTCTTCCAACAGATGGGTGGTCATAACGACGGTCAGTTGTTGTTGGTCGCGTAGCAGGTTCAGGTAGTTCCACAGATCGCTTCGTGCAGCCGGATCCAGGCCCGTGCTGGGCTCGTCCATCAGGAGCACCTGAGGGTGGTGAAGGAGGCTTTTGGCCAGTTCTACCCGACGTCGCAATCCCCCGGAGAGGGTTTCCACCGGGTCGTTTCGGCGGTCCTGAAGTCCCAGGTGCTCCAGAGCTTCTTCGGCCCGGAGTCGGAGTTCCCGGCCAGCTAGTCCGTACAGGTAGCCCTGATGGCGCAGGTTTTCCCAAACGGTGAGTTTCCCGTCCACACTGGGAGCTTGGAAAACCACCCCGATGTGGCGTCGTACCCAATCCCCTTGCGTGCTCACATCATGGCCCAGGATGCTGATGCTTCCTTGCTGCAAGGGGATCAGTGTGCACAGGAGCCGGAACAAGGTGGTTTTTCCACCTCCATTGGGCCCCAGAAACAAAAACACTTCCCCCCGTGCAATGGACAAACTGATCCCATCCAGGGCCAGGCGCTTGCCATAGCGGAAGCTCACCTGGTCGATCTGGACGGCTGTTTCGCTCATGGTGGGGAAGATTTTCCGGACAACCAGGGGATCAGTGAGCGGACGACTCGTGCGGAGCAGGAGACCGCAGCAATGGCGCCTCGTGAGGATTGGCTGCGTGGCGCAGGCGTTCCACACTGGGCTGGGAACCGCCTGCTCCAGGCTCATAACGCCACATCACATCCGGCACCAACGCGACAATCAAAAAGATAGCCATCACCGTGGCAGGAATAGTCAGTACATATTTCCAGTTGGCCTCATACTTCAAGTGCATGAAAAACAACATCACTAACATCGCTTTGGTGACCGAAACGGCCATCATGAAAGTCCAACCCACCGCGGGTGTGTCGTGGAACGGCCAGTAGGAGGAATAGGTGAAAAACGATGCTCCTGTCAGCACCGTCAGAGCCAAAAACACCTGCCAATACACCCGGGTGCTGTGGGCTTCGGTTTCGTGGGAATGGCTAGCGGCCATCACTTGCGCTCCTTGCAGGGCTTAGAACAGGTAAAGCAACGGGAACAGGAAGATCCACACGATGTCCACGAAGTGCCAATACAGGCCCAGAGCCTCCAAGTGCACGGTTCGCTCCTGGCCCAACCGTTTAGGTAAGAAAAAGGCAAAGGCAATCAAACCCACCAACACATGCGCTGCGTGAAAACCTGTGAGCGTGAAATAGGTACTGGCCCAAAGATTCCCGCCAGGTATCACCATGGGCAAACCGTGCAAAAAGGGAAACTCTTCGCCCAAGGGCGGATGAAGATTCCCTTGCTCGTCCTTCCAAGGGTGCATGATGCGGTAGGAAAGTTGGGCCAGTTTTTCGGGAGTGACCAAAGGATCGTTGACCACACTGAGCACATACTGATCGCAGACGGCCAATTTCTGATCCACTTGTTGGAGTTGGGCTTCCAGTTGGGCCCGTTGAGGGCTTCCCGGTTCAGCGGATTTGAGTTGTTCTTGAATTTGTCCTCGCTGTTGCACCAGAGGAGTGGTGATTTCTACCATTCGGGTTCGGACCGCCGAGGCATAGTACACATCCGGCCGCTCGTAGATCAAGCTGTGCGGTTTCCAAGGATAGATGCCGTGGGAAAACTTGGCTTCGTATTCGTAAGCCTTCACTACCAGGAATACCGAACCCAGCAGAAAAGTCATAACCAGCCAGAACTTTGCCGCCGAAGGATTGTCTCGCTTGGCTCCTTCCAAAGCCAGCACGATGCACAAACTGGAGCAGATCAGCACAAAGGTGTTGAAGGCCCCGATCGGTTCGCTCAAGTGCACATCGTGAGGACGCGGCCACACCGGGGCTCCAAATCGCAGCACCACATAAACCCCAATCAAAGCAGCAAAAAACATAATTTCGGTGGACAAGAACAGCCAGAGGAACAGCTTGCCATTGGGCAGGGGCAAAGCAGGCTGATATTGCAAATGAATGTGATGTCCGTGGGCTTCGGCAGCTTGGGCCATCGGTGCACTACCTCGTGGTTGGAGCTAGGAAGTCATGTTTCCCCACATCATCAAAAGCAACACTCCGGGCAGGTAAACCAAGGAAGCATGAAGCAAGGCTTTGGCCGTGCGATTTTGGGGAGCCACGGCAAATCGCCAGGCGGCCAAGGCCAGCATCACTCCCAGGGCCAGAATGCCCCAAGTGGCCCCATGTTCCCAGTGTCCCAACACAGGAACCAAACTCACTGGCACGAGCAGCCCGGAGGCCAACAGCCCTTGCAGCCCGGCTGCCCGACCGCTGGGCTCCACCACAGTAAGCATTCGCATTCCCGCGGCTGCATACTGGTCCCGATAAAGCCAAGCAATAGCCATAAAGTGCGGAAACTGCCACAGATAAACCAGGGTAAACAATCCCCATGCTCTCAAGTCCAAAGGGCTGGTCACCACCCAGCCGATCAGCACCGGCAAAGCTCCGGCCACTGCACCTACGGCAGTGTTGAGCGTGGTTTGGCGTTTCAGGGGAGTGTAGAGCAGCACATAAACGGCCCAACTGCTGGTGGCCACCGCAGCAGCCCGAGGGCTAAGCAGGCTCAACAAAGTCACGCCTGCCGCGAGGCTTACCAAAGCTGCTGTCCACACCGCCGACGGTTGCAGTGTTCCGGTGACCAAGGGGCGAGAAGCGGTTCGGGCCATTTGGGCATCCAAATCGCGTTCCAGGCATTGATTGGCAGCACTGGCACTTCCGGCCACCAAAGCCGTGCCCAGCACAATCCAAGCCAGCATCGGTGCCGTGGGTGGTCCTCCAGGAGCCAAAGTGGCTCCCACGGCCACCACGAACAACACCAGCATTAACAGGCGCGGTTTGCCCAGTGCGAGCCAATCGGCGGCTCGGGCCAACACAGGCCGAAGCGGCAGGGCAACCGCCATTACGGCTTGACGCATCCTATGGTCTCCAAAGCTATCTTCCGCTTAGGCTTCAAGGCGACTGAACATCCCTGCAAGCGAAGCTCCGGGACCGAAGCCTGCTGGCTTTGCCACACATGCAATCCAAACATCACTCCCGCTGCCAGCAACACTGACCCCACCAACACATGCGTGGTGGTGATGAGCACTTGTGGGCCACTGTAGGCCACATTCAGGTGCACTTGGGCCCAATCCGTATGAGCCAAAAACGAAGGAAAGGCGTATTTGTGAATCCAAGTGGCAGGGCCCAAGATCAACTGAACCATCACTAGACCGGTCAGCACCCAGGCTCTCAACCGCAAAGGCCGACACTCCGGCACACGATAGGCAAACCACAGCAAGGCCAATGCGTGTCCCAACACCAGCAAAGCTACCATCAGATGGAACATCAACACGGCAGAAAATTGCCGCCAAGTGGCGTACTCGGGAAAGTGTCGGAGCACAGCGCCCAGCACAATCTGCCCGTAGATCAACCCCACCAAAAGCACCGCGGTGGACAGGACTTTTGGCGGCACAGGTTCCCGGAAGGTTCGGCCCAGCCGGACAGGTTGGGTCAAAACGACCAAAGCCGCCAGCAAAGCCAGGAACACCGGAGCCACGCAGCCGTGGATCAAAGCCAGGGGTTGAGCCCGATAGATCACGCGCATTCCGCCCAGGGTGCCTTGAAACACCACCAAGACCAGGGCCAGCAAGCCCAAGACTTTCACTCCCTTGCGCTGTTCCTTCCACCACAACCCTCCAGCCAGCAAAACCGTCAGCAAGCCGACCCAAAGACCCAACAGCCGGTGTCCATGTTCAATGAACACTTGCCAGGGCCCATAGAGCCATTGGGTCAGAGGGTAGGTGATCATGGAGTAGCCGAAGGTGGTGGGCCAATCGGGCACGGCTAACCCGGCTTTGTAGGTCGTGACCAACCCTCCGACAAACACCAGCGCAAAACCGCTCCCCAGAGCCGCAACAGCCAAGCGATGCGGCCAGAGACTAGAGCAACCCGGTTTGCCTTTGGCAGAAGCGGTCATGGCTAGCCGTCTTGGGAAGCGGTTTGGCTCTCTTGAGTTTTTTCGGGCGGTGGCTGGATTTGCGGATAGTAGTCTTCGTCCACTTCCGGGGAGCTGTACTCGTAGGGACCTCGGTACACGATCGGCTGGAAGTCAAAGTTGCCGTGTCCGGGCGGGCTGGGGGCACTCCACTCCAAACTGTTGGCTCGCCAGGGATTACGCCCACATCGGGGACCCCAAAACAGGCTGTAGAACAAGTTGGCAAAGAAAATCAACTGGCTCAGTCCAAGCAATATGGCCGAAACAGTCATGAACTGATTGATCGGCAGCAAGTGGGAAAACGCTTCGTAGTGGTAAGGATCAGCCAGACGGCGCGGAAAGCCAGCGGCTCCGACCAGGTGCATGGGATAGAACACCCCGTTGAGAAACACAAAGGTCAGCACAAAGTGCACCTTGCCCCAGAACTCGTTCATCATCCGACCAAACATCTTGGGAAACCAGTAATGGATGCCGCCGAAAACAGCCAGCATCGTGCCGCCAAAGAGTACATAGTGGAAGTGGGCCACGATGTAGTAGGTGTCGTGAATCAGGATGTCAATCGGCGTGGCAGCCATGAAGATGCCGGACAGCCCACCAATGATAAACATGGCCACAAAGCCCAGGGCAAACAGCATGGCTGCGGTGTACTGGATTCGCCCGCCCCAGATCGTCGCCAGCCAGTTGAAGGTTTTAATTGCACTAGGCAAGGCGATCATGATCGTTGAAAGCATGAAAGTCAGTCCCAGGTAGGGGTTCATGCCCGAGACAAACATGTGGTGTCCCCAAACGATGAAACCCAACCCGGCAATTGCCGCCATGGCAAAGACCATCGGTTTGTAGCCGAACAGGGGTTTGCGTGCGAAAGTTGAAATGATGTCCGAAACCATGCCCATGGCCGGCAGGATCATGATGTACACAGCCGGATGGGAATAGAACCAGAACAGGTGTTGCCACAGCAAGGGTTGCCCGCCTCCGGCTCCCCAGGTGGCTCCATTGATGATTACTCCCTCGGGAACGAAAAATCCGGTGGCAAACAGACGATCGAGCAGTTGCATGAACAAGGCAGCCGTCAACACCGGCAGAGCAAACGCTTGCAAAATGGCCGTGATGAACATGCCCCAAATGGTCATCGGCATGCGGAACAAGGTCATGCCCGGGGCACGCATCTGGATAATGGTGGTCATATAGTTGACCGAACCGAGCATGGAACTGATGCCCACGAAGATCAGCCCCAGCAACCATAAAGTCTGTCCGGCTCCACTGGCCGGGGCAGCAGTTTCCACTGCCGACAGGGGGGGATAGGCCGTCCAGCCAGCCGCTGCCGCTCCACCTTCGACAAAGAAGCTGGCAATCATGCAGATAAATGCCGGCCACATGACCCAGTAGCTCATCATGTTCAGCACCGGAAACGCCATGTCTTCGGCGCCGATCATCAACGGGATCAGAAAGTTCCCGAATGCCCCGGCCAGAATGGGGATAATGACAAAGAAGATCATGATGGAAGCATGCATGGTAAACAGCATGGTGTAGAACTCCGGTGGCATCTGCCCGCCTTGTTCGGCAAACAGCAGGCGTCCCAGCACCGGCAACGGACTCCAGGGCCACGCAAGCTGCCACCGGATGCCCAAGGCCAACAGGCCCCCAATGATGAGCCAAAACAGGGTGGAAAACAGAAACTGAATCCCGATCACCTTGTGGTCCAACGAGAACACATAGGTGCGCAGGAAAGTCAACACCGGACTAGGTTCCCGGTGAGCAGCAGCATGTTCAGCAGCAGTGGCGCTCATTGCGTTGCCTCTTGTTCACGAGCCAAGCGTTG
>JAJRRR010000295.1 GCA_024279285.1 Planctomycetota bacterium | reverse complement strand
GCCACCGAGGCGATCACGGCCACGGTGAGCATCACGCCATAACCGCGCACCGGAATGCCCCGGTCCGGAACCACCAGTTGGGGAAGCACCAGCAACACGACCGCTGCGGCCAAGAGGGTGAAGCCCAATCGGGACCAGACTCGTTCGCTCCACCCCCCTTGGCGCCAGGCCACCAAGACCGACCACCCTCCAATCAGCAGCACTGCGGCCAACACCAGCCCCACGCCCCAATGGCCGTCGTAAGTAAACACTGGCACGGGTCCCAGCCAGTTGGGCAAAAAAAACAATGTGCGCAGCACTCCACCTTGCTCCTTTCAAGAGTCCTTTGTGATTTATAAGGATTTGGCCCACCAGCGACCACCCATGCAGCCCGCCGTGGTAAAAAACAAGGACTGGGCCTGGACCTAAAGCCTAGGTTCCTCTCCACCGTGAGCGAAACCCGGGAAGTTGCAGATGCGCACGAGCAGATGCCGGGTTTCCCCATCCCGAGAAACCACACAGGCGGTTCAAAAGTTCCAAGGAAAATCTGCTACTGACTTATCCTCTTTCCTGGCTGTGCAAAAAACTGGCGGTCTCCTCCAACTGGTTTTTTGATATGCACTTGCAAAAAGTTCGTATCCACAAGCCGCATACCCAAGGAGGAGACCGCCATGGATCGCATGGATGCTTCCCTGGCTGTTGCCCTTGCTGGAGGTTTCCCTGCGAGCAAGCCAAGCCAAAACCCTCGCCCACCTGGCCCTGGCCGCCGTCCGCGTTTCGAAACTCACCTTGGCCGAAATCGGTCGCCAGTTGCTCGGAGTGATGGCCAAGTCCGGCATCAACCAAGTGGATCGCTTCCTGGGCAACGCGCGTGGAAGTCAGCAACGCCTGAATAAGAATGGTGGCGTATGGGTTGCTGATGAGGCTGGGTCACGGTGCCTGGGAGCCTTACCATCTGCGGGCTTGGTCCAGTGGCAGCAGCTCGGAAAGAGAGCCAGCTCTGAGGTGTGCCTTGGGGCCCTACCATCCGCGAGTCTGGATTTTGGGACGTGGGGGCGATGAGCGCCTTTGGAGTGGGCCGGGTGGTTTGGGACCCAGTGCGCCCCTTTCCGGCCCAAGCATTCTCGGCCTTGATCTTGGCCCTCACCGAAGCCGCGATGGAGATTATTGTGGGAATGAGTCAGATGCAACCAGCCCCGGTAAGAAACAAGGACTGGGCCTGGACCTAAAGCCTAGGTTCCTCTCCACCGTGAGCGAAAACCGGGAAGTTTCAGATGCGCACGAGCAGATGCCGGGTTTCCCCATCCCAAGAAACCACACAGGCGGTTCAAAAGTTCCAAGGAAAATCTGCGTTCGTTGACCCTGTGGCTTGGGGCGAATTATACTGGCAGTGTATCCCTGTCGTGGTGTCAGGGCCCTTTGGTGTGGCACTTCTTCGCAGCAGGGCAAGTAGCATGCGCTGGAGTTGTTGGATTGTGGCGCTGGTGATGAGTTGGGGAGCTTCGTGGGCTTGGGCTCAGCAGGAGCTGGCTTTGTATTCCATTTTTGATCGTCTGGATCGCGTGCCGGCGGCCTGGAAAGCTCGTCCCCGATTGCCCGGGGTGGAGTTTCATGTGGATCCTCAGCGTCGCTGGGGCGAGTTGAGCAGCCGACATGACATGATCCACATCTTGAACCTGGATCCCAAGTTCGGAGAACGGCCTTGGTCGGAAAACCTGGCTCAAGGGGTCGTTTATACTTCCCCTAAGTGGCAACTGGACTTCTGGTTCAAGCCGGTGCGGATCATTGAAGTGGATGTTCCAACACCCGAGGGCAAGTTTGTGCGCAAACACATTTGGTACATGGTCTATCGGGTGCGTAACACGGCCAAGTATCCGGTGCGTTTTGTTCCGTGGTTTGTTTTGCATACGGAAGATTTGAAGCGTTACTATCCGGACCGGCTGGTGCCGGTGGCTATGGAACCAATTATGCGTCGGGAACGTCCGCCACGGGTGCTGCTGGATACGGTGGAGATGGCTTCCATAGAGATTCCCCCGGCTCGTCCGGGTCGGGACGACAGCATTTGGGGGGTGGCGTGTTGGGAAGATGTGGATCCTCGCACCGACTACTTTTCGGTTTATGTGCAGGGGCTGAACAACATCTTCCGCCGCGAAGCCGTCAGCAACCCACAAGGCAAAAAACGCTGGAAACTTTTCCGAAAAACGCTCCGACTCTACTTCTGGCGACCTGGAGACGCCACCGATCCCAACGATTGGGAAATCCGCTTCGGCCGTCCAGGCCACATTGCCTACGAGTGGGTTTACCGATAGAATCCAGTGCTCTGGGTACACCTTTCCCCGGATCCAAGGAGTGGACTCCTATGGCTCACAAAAAAGGAAAAGGCTCCACCCAAAACGGACGCGACTCCATAGCCAAGCGTCGTGGGGTGAAGCGTTTTGGCGGTCAATATGTACGGGCCGGAAACATTCTGGTGCGCCAAGTGGGCAACAAATTCATCCCGGGCCAAGGGGTGGGTCAAGGGAACGACTTCACCTTGTTTGCCCTGGTGGACGGCTATGTGAAGTTTGACCGAGGGGGGCGTCGGGTCAATGTGGTTCCCCACCCTCCCAACTAAGTGTGGGATAGGTTCCCGGTTGCTGGGATGGCTTTGCAAAGCAGCTCCCGCCAGAGCTGCTTTTTTTGTGGAGTTGGAGCTCGGATGGCCTGAACTGGACCAACTCCGGCTACACAATCTCGGCCAGGAGCCGAAAAACTTTTGGCCACTTTGTTTGGGTGGTAGAATAACTTCAGGAGCCGGTTTGGCCCTCGCAGGGGCAGGAGCCGTTTTCCACGCAAACGCATGCTCGGATGTCCACGGTTTCTACACAGCGGTTTTTACAATGTCTGAGTCGCAGTAAGCTTCTAGAGCCGCCGGTGGTGAAAAAGCTTGCGGCTCAGGTGGCTGCCACGGAAGTGTCAGCCCAAAAGCTAGCCCTTCAACTCGTCCAGCAGGGGCTTCTGACCCAATGGCAAGCCGAAAAACTCCTGGAAGGACGGCATCGTGGGTTTTTCCTGGGCAACTATAAGCTGCTGGATCATCTGGGCACGGGGGGCATGAGCAGCGTCTATTTGGCCGAGCATGTGCTCATGAAACGCCGCGTGGCCATCAAGGTCCTCCCCCATCGACGCGTGAACGAAGCTTCCTATTTGGATCGGTTTTATCGGGAAGCCCAAGCGGCTGCCGCTTTGAAGCACCCCAACATCGTCATCGCTCACGATTTTGGCCGCGAAGGCCAGACCCACTTCTTGGTCATGGAATATGTCGAAGGCCAGGATTTGCAGCATCTCGTCCAGCAGCAAGGACCCTTGGCTCCTGAAAAAGCCGCCTACTACATCTATCAAGCCGCTTTAGGGCTCCAGCACGCCCATGAGTCGGGCTTGGTGCACCGGGATGTCAAACCGGGCAACCTACTCCTGGATCGCAACGAAACCGTGAAGGTGCTGGACTTGGGACTGGCCCGATTCACCCACGACGACGCCGACCAAGCCAACCTGACCCTGGAACACAACGAAAGTGTGCTGGGAACCGCCGATTATCTGGCCCCGGAGCAATGTCTGAACAGTCATCAGGTGGACCATCGGGCCGACATCTACAGCTTGGGCTGCACGCTCTACTTTTTGCTGGTGGGCCATCCGCCGTTTAACCAAGGCACCATGGCCCAACGCATGCTCTGTCATGTCAACCAGCAGCCACCGGACTTGCTCCAGCTTCGGCCCGAATTGCCCGAGCCGCTGGTGGCCATCTGCCGCCGCATGATGGCCAAAGATCCTGCACAACGATACCAATCCATGCAGGAAGTGGCCGAGGAGCTGAACCGCTTTTTGCAGTCTTATCAGGGGGCCAGTTCGGAAAGCTCCTCGGGCAAGCTGGCTACTGTCGTTCCGAAAGTCGCTTCGGCAACTGCTTTGGAAGCCAAACCGGCTGTTCCTTTGAAGCGTCGTGTGGTCCGACGCACCCGAAAAGCCTCCAGCAGTTCCGAAAGCGGGGTTTTGCCAACCGGTTCCGGCGCAACTGCACTGCCAGGGGCAGAGTCAGCCACTGCGGCGACTTTTTCTCCTGAGCAATTGGCCGGCCAATTGGCCCAGCTCTCGCCAAGTTCCTCAGGCACTTCTGCGGTCTCTTCTCCTGCGGTGGCCAAACCGGCGGCAGGAAGCCAAACTTCGGAAGCCTCAGAGCCCACAGAGCTTTCCGAGGAGATTTGGGCTCGCCGGCGGCGCTCTCAACGCAATCAACTGATTGTGATCGCTTTCCTGGCCGTGGCGGCGGTGGTGGCCGTGGCGGCTGCGGCCGTGGTCCTGTGGCAAACCATGTAGCACTCTGGTGCTCAGCAAGTGCTTTTTTGCCAAGAAGGAAAGGGTTTGCTAAACCTCGGCAACTCGTTGCTTCATGGCTCAACCGGCTAACCAGCCGCACACCAAAGCGGCCAACAGTCCTGAGAGCACAATGCCGTCAAAAGTGCCGGCTCCTCCGATGGAGAGCATTCCGGTGGGCATCCGAAGAACTCGGGGCAGGTGCATCAAGTCGGCTCCGATCAGCGGTCCGGACACTCCGGCTACGAAAGCCACCGGGGCGCGAATCGTCGCGTACTCGGCGCCAGCCAACAGCACACAGGTGCTCCCGATTGCGGCCACCGGAGCCGCCCAAGCGGGCATCATGATGCCGATTCCGGGAACCGGCCGCGCCAGACGGAAGCTTGTGCCCACACTCACTCCCAACGCTATCAAAAGGCTGATCACCGGCCAGGAGCCTGCGGCCACGATGAACTTCAACTCCCACACGGCCAAGAGCACCGGAATCACGCATCCGCCCAAGTTGACCGCAATGATCGTTTCTCGCCGCACGGGCACCCGACGCAGAAGCACCGGAGCCAGGCCAAAAGGGTCCCAGACATAACTTACTTCTTCTTCCCGGGGCACCCGATACACCGGAATGTTGACCAGTCCTCCTAACAAGATGCCCAACATCACTGCTGAAGCGGCAGGCGGGGATAGATGCAGGTGGCGGAGAGCAACTTCAATGAAGTGCAAAAAGTACAGCGGGATCAAACACAGCAACAGCATCACCGTGGCCAGCACCACACACCCGGCTGCTGCTCCAGGGGGCACCCGACCCGGCGGAGACGGTTCCCACATGGCACTTCCTCTTGGTCGTGCTGCTTGGTGTTATCGGTGGTTGTAGCGGTTTTGGCCGTTGGGCAAAAGCTCCTCTGACGACATGGCCCTGCTGCTAGGGGAAGAAGTCCGAGAAAAACCGCCTTGTGGCTTGACACAGTTTCTCTGGTTGGTATTTTTGTGTCTAGTTTGGCTATTTAACGCAAAATCCCTATTTGCCCTTATTGCTAAAAGTTGTGGCGACAAAGGCGTAGCAATGCTTGTTCCGAGTGCCGCGGGAACGGCAGTGTGTGTACCCGATGCGGCACGAACCCCTTAAAGGGAGGGAATTGAGATGAATCGGTGGTTTTTGATGGCAGTGGCCGGATTTTTGGCCGTAGTGGGCCTGACTGTCGTTCAGGGAGCCACACACCAGGCTCAGGCAGGTCATGACTGTGGTTGTGCTGCTGTGGCCAAGTGTGAGGTAAAGGCTCCGGCTTGTGCAGGTCGTTGCTTTGGGTTGTTCCGACGCCGAGCGGCGTGCCATGCTCAGTGCCACGCTCGTCGGGCGGCTTGTCATGCCCGGTGTCATGGTCGTCGGGCTGCTTGCCATGCTCGGTGCCACGGTCGGGCTCGTCGTTGCTTCGGACTGCGTCGTTGCTTCGGTCGTCGGGCTGCTTGCCATGCTTCCTGCCACGGAGCAGTTGAGCAAAAACCCCAAAAGCCTCAACAAAAGAAACAGCAGCCCAAGAAAAAGCAGGCCCAAAAGAAAAAGACCGCTTTTCAGGCTCCGGTGATCGTTCACCAGGTTTCCTTCGTTCGTTAGTCTTTTGGGGAGAACAGCCTTCCGGATGCCGGACCAAGTCGGTCCGGTTTTTTTTGTGCGCTGCTGGGGCCCACGGCCAGCGTGCACCCTCCAGGGGAGCTGATTAAAGTAGAGATAGGGGAACAGAAGCCTCTTTGACTGTGGTGAGAAGATGCAAGCGAGCACGCAGGCCCCCTCGCCGGTGATTCGCTCGGTGGTGAGCTTTTTGCTGTTTGTGCACCTGTTTTCCTTGGGGATCAGTTGGCTGCTGTGGCGCCAAAGCTCGCCGGTTCATCGGGCGTTGCGCCGTTTCCCGGGCTTTTATCTTCAGGTGCTGGCCCTGGATGTTTGTCCCGATTCGGGCATGCTCCTGGACACTCAACAGGGGCTGATCAACAACCCGCGTTTAGCTCCTCGGGCTTATCGGGCCTTGTGGCATCTGACGCATGCCGATGCTTTGGATGTGGATCACTTTTTGGTGTTTCGCACCTCTGGGGGGCAACAGCGGCAGTGGCCGGGGCCGGGAGTTTGGCCGGATCTGAGGCGGTTGCGCTATCGGATGCTGGCTTGGGAGATGGCCCGATTGGCTCCCATAGAAGATGCCGACAGCGTGCTTCCAGCAGCCGTGGCCCGAGGGATTCTCCTCCAACACGGGTGGACCCGAGGAGAGTTGGAATGCCGACGGCTCCTACTGCGTTCTCCCCAGGAAACCCGAAGCAACGATCCGCAGCTCCACGATCCCTACCACCCGGACCGCTGGGAAACCGTCTATCGGGCCCAAGTGTGGCTGAAAAACGGTCAAGTTCTTTTGCGTCGGACCGACACGCCTGAACAACGCTCCGGACCGGTACGGTCGGCTCCGGCAGCTCAGGCTCCCCAAGCTGCCCCAAGGCCGGAGGCTCCCGAATCCTCGGATCAGTCTTTGCCTGTTTCCCCTTCTGAATAGCCAACTATGTGGAAAGCTACCTCAGAGTACCTGAACTTCTTAGGCCAGCAGACGGCCCAAGGCTGGAACCGGTTCTGGTTCACGCCTTGTTCGCCGCTACGCTTGGCAGTGTTGAGGGTTCTGGTAGGTGTGGTGAGCTTGTACTATGTGGCCACTTTCTGGCCGGATCTGGTGCGGTGGTTTGGACCCCAAGGATGGTTGGTGGCTCCTCAAGGAGAGTCCACCTTGGCGGCTCCTGATCCGGTCGGACAGTGGCTCCAGGTGCGATTTCCCATCGGAGAACAATTGTGGGGATTTGACGATGCTCCCACGGGGGCTTTGCCGCCGCTTTATCGGCTTTCTTACTTGACCTACTTGCGTACCCCTTGGGAGCTTCACACAGCCCAGGCCCTAGGTGTGCTGGTGCTGGTGTTGTTTGCCTTGGGCTGGAAAGTGCGTTGGACGGCTCCGGCAGCGCTGGTGGTGGTGTTGAGCTATGTGCATCGGGCTCCCATGCTCAACGCCCAACTGGAACCTGTGCTGGCCATGTTGATGTTCTACCTGGCCTTGTCCCCTTGTGGAGCCGCGTGGAGTTTGGACTGGTGGTTCAAAAGGCGCAGAGCCAAACACGCATCCGCTCTGCAAGTACTTCCTTCTTGGAAGGCAACTGTGCCGATGCGCTTGATCCAGGTTCACCTGACGGGTTGGTATGCCTTGACTCTTCTGGCCCAACTGAGCGGAGGCACCAGCGGCCCGGTGTGGTGGACCGGCGAGGCGATGTGGTGGGTGGTGGCCCGACCCGACTCTACACTGCTTTCGGCCGACTTCCTGGCTCGGCATCCTCTGCTGATTGATCTGTGGACCTACTTTGTAGTGGTGTTCCAAGGGGCATTTGTGGTGTTGATTTGGGTGCGTCCGTTTCGGCCTTTGATGCTGGCTGGGGCAGTGGTTTATTGGCTGGGGGTGATATTGTCCACGGGGCTTGTCAGCTACGGGCTGCTGATGCTGGCGGCGTTGGTGGTCTTCGTGCCGGTGGAGCAGATGCGGACAAGAGCGTTGCCGGAAGAAGCTCCGACTTTTGGCTAGCCAAGCCAGGCAAAAGGCAGCCATAATTTCGGCACCCAGGGGCTCCTGTTTGCGGAAAGGAAGCTGCTTGGCGTGTGGGAATCCGCCGAATTCACCTGGACCCGACCCCTGCGTCGCCGGGCCTTGCGGGCAGTGTTGCTCAGCAGTGCCTTGTGGTCGGCAGGAGCTGCTGTTTCGGCCAGTTTTATTTTGCGCTATTGGGCTCAGGACCTGGGTGCCCGAGGCACGGTGCTGGCCTGGATTTTCGCTCTGCCGGCGTTGTTGGGCTTGTTGCGACTGGCCACCCCTTGGCTGCTGGCTCTGGCCGGATCGGCACGCCGGTTGTATCTGATCTCCAGCGTGGTGGCCTATGTCCTGCTGGGAGGCATGGTCTCGCTGGTCCTTCCCCTGTGGCACGAACGGCCTCAGGGGGCTTTGGCTTGGTTCGTTTTGCTCTTTAGTGCTCATCAAGTCGTGGAGCACATTGCTGCCGTGGGCTATTGGAGTTGGTTGGGTCAGGTGGTTCCTCGGAAGCTACGCGGACGATTTTTTGGACATCGGGAACGCATCATGCTTTGGGTGGCAGTGCCGGTGGGACTGGCCGTGGCCCAGGGCCTGGACCTGTGGCGCAGTTGGGCCCAAGGATACCACTGGCCCATCAGTTGGGGTTACGCTGCGGCGATGGCCCTGGGCAGTGGGTTGTTTTTGGCTTCTTTGATTCCCCTGTGGCTTTGGGTGCCAGGGCCACCGGCCAGGCTCCCAGCTCATCAGGCCCGAGCACAATGGCGCCTGGTCCTGGGAGATCGGCGATATTGGGCTCTGTTGGGATTTGGGGTGTGGTTTTCCCTGGCCAATGGAATCACCCAAGCCGCTCAAGGTCGCTTGCCGTATGTGTTGGGTGTCAACCTGGTGTGGCTGTCGGCCATGAGGATTTACTTGAAAGTGGGCCAAGGCGGGTTGGCACCAGGGGTGGGCCGATTGTGCGACCGCTGGGGGAACCGGCCGGTGATGTTGGCAAGCCAACTCCTGGTGGCTACCAGCATGCTCTTTTTCGCTCTGGCCACCGCCGGAAACTGGTGGTGGCTTTGGGGTGGGTGGACGGCGTGGGTGTTTTATGTGGGAATCAATGTCGGGCTGCCGGCTGTGGTGCTCAAACTCGCCCCAAAAGAGCAAGCGTCTGCTTATTTTGCTGTCTATTACGCAGCTTCAGGATTGACCTATGCCGCCGCCACGATGCTTGGAGGAGTGTTGCTGGATGCCCTGGGCGGAGAGTGGTTCTGGGTGGTGCAGCGTTGGGGGCT
>JAJRRR010000294.1 GCA_024279285.1 Planctomycetota bacterium | reverse complement strand
CCTGCTCCGAAGGGATTGAAATGCCGCGGAAGACTCCGTTCACGACTCCGTCCACCCGGTCCTTTTAGACTCCTGCCCTGCTCCGAAGGGATTGAAACTTTAATCCACCGCGCTTCCCGGCTACCTAGCCGTCGGCTACTTTTAGACTCCTGCCCTGCTCCGAAGGGATTGAAACATGAAGCGAGCGACTGATTTTCTTCGCGAGCTTATGGAAGAGGGGAAGAATAGTCGAATATCCTGGAAACATGGCCTCAAGACTCTCCCATTTGTTCTCTTGCGATCCTCTTGGTTCATTCGGGCAGCAAATAAGATAATCCCAGTGGAGACTCACTTCTTCATGGAGTCCTAACTGGGCAAGTCTTGGCGGTTTTCGAGATCAAACGATGAGAGTATGCGGGTGCTGTTCAGTAGAATTCAGCGGATTTCTCAAGAGCACTTGGTTCCTGCCCCTTGAACATCAAAGCGAGTTGGCAGGTGCCCAGGATGAAATTCTTGACTCTTGCTGGCTAGTTAGTTCGCTGCTCGTGCAGTCCAAAAAACTCGTCTGGCTACCCGGAGTAGGTGAAAGTCATTAGCTTGGCGATTGCAAATGGAATAGAAATCATGCTTGTCGTACGCGTTACAATCGGTGCGTGCATTCGCCTGTCCTTTGCTTGAAAGAAGGTACTGTCAGCCCTGGTTTGAGATTTCCCTACCAAATTGGTTCTTCCACTGACAGTACCACAAGTCTTCGTGGTCCAGCTACGGCCCATGTTGCTCCAGCAGGCGACGCAGATCCAGATAGGCCTGCACGCGAGGCTCTCTCACTCGGACCCGAATGTAAGGTTGGATCTGATCAGTCAATTTTTGATGTTCCTGCCGAATCTTGTCCACTGCTCGTTGGACATTTACTTTTCGGGCTGCCAGCGATAAAGCAATCATGGCTCCCAAGAAAACCGGAGCGACACAATAAAGCACCACGGATAAGATGTATCTCCAATGGAACACTGGCAGGTGTTTCCAATCTTGGAATTCTCCATAGATAAGAGAATTCCAGTTCGCGACCAGGTATTTCTGATACACGGCCAAGATCGGTCCTGCAATTAAGAACGCAAACACTACTGTGGAAGTCAGTGCAAATCCCAATACAAGTCCCCGTGAAGGAGCCACGCTATTGATCTCTTGCTGGACGATCTGAAAGGAGATTTGCACCGCTCGGTCCACTCCTTGGACTTCAAAGGGTTGCGTCTCTTCGGCTAGAGCAAATAGTTGGTTTTTAGATGCTTCTTTATTCAAGATTCGAGAGATATTACGAACCAAGTGGCCGAACTCTCGCTGCAATCTCTGCTGACAGCGTTGCACGGCTGCTTCGTTCCATTGGGACAAATACTTGATCATTTGGCTCAGGTTCTTGCTAGCTTGCCAAGCACCTCGTACCCAAGCTATGATGCTCCCGGTAGCCATTCCCCAAAGACGTGTCCAGACGCCGAAGAGCAAAGCCAATAGCCCGGCCACATCCCGATATGGAAAACATCCCACTGGCGTGTCTGTCACCACGCGAGTCAGCAATTGTTGCTGGACCATAGCCGCGAGTGTTCTTTCGGGGGGAAGCACTTCCTCGCGGACCACCTGAGCCACGCGACCGGATAGGGTTTGCAGTCCCTTGGTCTGCTGGGCAATCTGCGTCTCAATTTCCTGAAGTTCCACTTTTATCTGTTCGACGGTGCGCTGCACGCATTGCTGGGCCTTTTGCTGCCTGTTGAGCAAGCTCCCTGGAGGGACCAGTTCCACGAGCATACTTTGCATCAATTTGCGCAAATGTTCTTGCTTTTCCGGAAACAGATATGGCATCCAGCCCCATCTGACGCGCAATTCGCATTCCGGCACTTCCTCTTGCCACAGTTTGCGGTACTTTTCCACATCTTGCTCTACTTCCTGTTCCTCTTCTACCAGCACCACCACGGCAATCTGGCCTTGTCGGAAGCTTTGCATTGCTTCGGAGATCACGGCGTTACGAAGATCTGACTGCGGCACGAGCAGTAGCAGGCCCTCGGCCAGTTGGGCTTGATCCTCCAACTTGCCGGCTTCATTCAGCGGAGGGTGGAGAAACACTTCGTAGGGTCCGGAAGCCGGGGGCAGTTCTGCAAGACGCTCTGCCCCTGTGGGAGTTACTGCACGCCCCTGGTGGGGATCAAAAGCAGTGCGACGACTTGCCAAAGCAGGTTCCAGGCCGAGTACCAGGCTGGAAAAAATTTGCTCCAGGTTGCGGTAAAGGGGGACCACGGCGACCACAGGCCGGTCTCGGCCAGCAAGTGTTTGCAAATCCTTTTGGAGCTGATCCAAGATTTGCAGGAGCCGACGCTGTTTTTCTCCTGTGGCGAAAGCGTCCCGGACCAGGTGGCGTGCTTCCTGAACGAATTGCTCGGCCCACGCCAATGAGTTTTCCCACTCTTCCAAGGCAGGAATTTCCCGGTTCATTGGTTCAGGATCCTTCTTAACTTGTGGTTCTCTTGGAAAAACGATTCGGCAGTTTGATCTAGCTGATAAACCCCCGCAGTGGGATGAAGCCACTCCTGCGGTTGGTTTTGAGGCGGCTTGAGATTCAAAACCTCAGGCTCCACCAAGCGGAGTTTCTGGGATCCTGCTTCCAGGACAAATTCCTGACAAGCATCCCCTTCCACCCGAGGCAACCCAAACCAGTCGCAGGCCAGGTGGAACAGTGCACAGAGAAACAACGAAGCATCTTCTACCAAGGGGGTGAGCAACACCCCCAGCGTGCCAGGGACCAAGCTAACTGCCAGCAGAGTTGCGCCGGGCAGTGCAGTAATCGTACTACTCCCCACTATTCCCATCCAAGTTAGCAGCGTAGCCCCGCCGTCCACGAGAGCCAAGACAAGACACACGGCAGCCATCCCCTTGAGGATGGCCCGCCACCAGGGAACTGGAACTTGTTTCCATTGCTCACGAGCTAACTCTTTAAGATGTTGGTTGTCCAGAGGGAAGGTTTCTTGTAGCCGATCCAGTTGCTCCAAAACGGATTGCCAGGCTTTGGCAACATGTTCTTCAGGGATGCTAGCGGGAACCCAGCGAAATTTACACATTCGCCTGGCAAGCTCTGAAGGTTCAAAACCGCATATACGATTGGCTACGACTTTTTCTTCAAAACGCCCTTTCAATTTTCGCTTTGCTTCCTCAGCGCTGCGGAAAATCCAGCGGACCCCACCAACCAAGTTGCCTAGCCACTTTCGGATCTTCCAAGCGACTTTAACCTCCGGAGGAGCAGTTTCTTCCAGGGCTTTGTTGAATGCTACGATCAATCGGGGGCGGACGGGGCTACGGACCACAAGCTGGCCTTGCTTTTCGTCCCGGATAGTAAACAGGTCCCTACAGAACTCCCAGAGATGGCGTTGCAGTTCACGAGCCGTTTCCAACTGCTGTTGTCGCCAGCAGTGGACATCCTGCTCCGCTTGGGCAATTTGTTCCAGCAGATCGCTTTTCCACTGTGAGAGTTTTTCCTGCTGCTGGCGCCCAAGTTCTAGTTGACCAGGCAAGTCAAAGAGTCGCTGAGTGTCTTTTAACTGGTTCCAGGCGGGAGGAAGGGAATCGTGATTGACATCAAGGAAAAAGAAGATCGGGATTTTTTCGTGCGAGCCTTTTATACGGAACCATCCCAGAAT
Organism: Planctomycetota bacterium; assembly: GCA_024279285.1. Classification (GTDB taxonomy): domain Bacteria; phylum Planctomycetota; class Planctomycetia; order Pirellulales; family S012-138; genus S012-138. The sequence continues at coordinate 18,470 of JAJRRR010000294.1, read as the reverse complement.
TTTTGTCCACAGATCGTCCAGGTAGTGCGGGAGCCAGCTTTTTTCTTTATGGAGAATCGTATCGGGAAGCTGGCGTTTCCAGTTTGGAATGTCAAAATTGAAAGCCACATAAACTCCACAGGCCGATGAGGCAACTTGCTGCAGATAATGATCGGTGGCCAATTCCACTGGTGTGGATTGTGGAGGCACCTTGTTGACCAGCAGGTACAAGGGGACTGGCATGGTACACCGATGGACTTGTTCTAAAAACGCCTTTAGATTTTCTGCACGCAGTTTGGGATAATCGATCACCAGTAAGATGGTGGAGCACAGCCTGCTGGCTTGGACGACGAACTCCCAGCGGCGGCGAGCCTCTTTTTTCCAGGCCTTCCCGGCCGGGGCGGACTCCACATCGGGACAGTCCAACAGGGCCAACTGAAGCTCGTCCAAACCCTTGTCTCCAGCTATCAAAGGGGTGAAAAACGCTTGCGGATCGAATTCTCCTTGACGATAGGCAGCCTCGGCCGCTTGGGGATCATTGGGGAGGTAATCAATAGGGCATCCGCGGTGCACCGACCGTAGCAGGTCAAACAAAAGGGTTTTCTTCTGCGAATCGTCCAGCCACGACTGGGGAACCCAGTACACAAAGCGATGAGTTCCCCGGCTCGATGAGTATCCACGCGAAACTCGTGGACGATTCTCCTCACTCACAAACGAAGCCACCACGGTAGACTTACCGGCGTTAAGTTGGCCCATCACCCCCAAAATGGGACACTGGTACATCTGCTCCGCCACGCGGATCAGGTTCACACGTTCAAGATGATCTTCCAGTTGTTGGAAGTCCCAAGTTTGCTCCAATATCTGCTTCAACTCAATATTGGCAAGACAGGGGTGGGCTTGAGCAATCAAGACAGGCTGGTGGAGCAATTGGCCGTATTTCTCAAGGTGAGCGTGAAACTTTTCTTCGTGCATGGCTCGCTACTAATGGATGGAATTCTGTTCACAAATTTCAAAGCGTCCCTGTAGTTCTCCGACAAGGGATTTATAAATCCTGATGGGCATTTCACCGGTTCTCTGCCAACGCCTTTTCCACCACACGGATGCGGGCCACTTGGCGAGCCTGGCTCATTTGAATCATCCGCTTGCTCAGCTCCTGGCGAAGCTCACGGTGCATCTGATCCAGATGTTGGTTCAACTGCTTGGCAAGCTGGCCTTTCGGGTCTGTCCACCAGTCCCAAACCCAGTCCAGAGCAAACCCTACCAGAATGGAAATGCCCAGGGTTTCCCAACTGGTGGCGGTGGCTGCCACCGTCAACCCAACTCGGCGAGCGACCATGATAATAATCTTCGTAATGATTTCTTCGCCGATGAACACGGCAATGTTACCACCGATCGTATCCCGCAGCAGACTTTCCCAGAGTGCGTCTCCAGAACTGCGTAAAATCTCTGTCATGGACTGTTCAACTAGACCAAGGAATCTCTGGAAGTCCAGCGGGCGGTTTTCCAAGTCAGGCACATCAGCACGGATGCGTACGAACAAGTCGTTATCAATTTCTTCACATCTTTTCATGTACAATTTGAATGTTTTTTCAACTGCCCGTTTTAATTCATCAGGATGAAGAACTTTTTCTGCAAACTGCTCTTGGAGATACTTGCGGAACTCCTCTTCGCTGGACCAAATGTATTTCCACTTGCCTCCGAAGAAGCTCAACACTTCTTCGGCAAATTCGGGAGTTCCCTTTTTTGCTTTAGCGAACAACTGGTCGATCGGAGCCAGGGCTTCCGCGGCCGCCTGATGGGTTTGCCGATTTGCCCAGTCCAGCTCTGCCTGAACGGCAGGCGGGAGGGTGGAAGGAGCGGACCAGTACCAGACAGCTCCTACAGCAGCCGCACCCAGCACGCAACCAACCAAGATTCCCTTCATGCGGTCCATGGCAGGCTTTCCCCCAATAAAGCCACTCTTTTGTATATTAACTCCTTTGTCCTCTGAATTCTGACAAGTGCTTGCTGGAAGCCCCTAAAAAGCATAAAAAGCACGATATGGCAGGATGTTTAGATAACCCGAACAAGTCTCAGCTCACCTTTTCTCTTTGTAGGCACTTCCTTCTCCGCAGATAGCCCCTTCCCCATCCTAAAACCCGCACCATATAAAGCAGCGTGTTTGCGGGAGAGAACTCCATCCACCTCTTTTCAATATACATTTTATCCACCTGGGTGACAATCGCCAAGCGCGCTAACTCCTCACTTATTTTGGCTGCCTCGCGGGTAGCTTGGCACACGGCCGGGGATGGCGATCGGGTATGGAGCAGATCGCTCGAGGGGTGACCTCGTGGGTAGAGGAGTGATGATGTTTAGAAGTCGGATTTTGTACGCCTGAAAAACGGGAGGAGTTAGACATAGGTAGAGATGAGCCTAGCTTAGACAGGAAGTCCTTTTGTACCCACCGTGCACACTTAAAATTTTTAGAATATTGCATTGTCCGGAATAGATTAAAAATCATCAGGCAATTAAGACATGTTCTAAATAAAGTTGATGCAGAAATGATTAACACACAAACCTAAGTAAGAGGAATGCAACAGAAGAATATTAATATACATTCTCAACCTATGGATTAAGATTTATACGCCAAAGGGTGATTCGGGAAAACTGCCACTTTTGAGATCGAGAGATGTTGATGTTCCGCCTGGTTGCCTCGCGCACGAAGTTGTTGTGGATTTGAGTAGCCCGGTTTGGTGTCCCACGAACTACCAACCAGCATTCCCGCTGGCGACGAAGATGTCTCCAAGTGGATGCCGGGATGAAACGAGCCTGGCCCAAGGGTAAAGGTTCGGCTAAAACCGGGCCTGGGTCGTAGAGTCCGTGCAGGGGGAAAAGCAGATAGCGTTTCAAGGGCAAAGAAGGTCGGCGTAGATAGAGCCTTTCTTCCACCAAGCCTGGGGCCAACAGGACGACCTGGTTGGGCTGAGCATGTCGTTGCAAATGGGCCAGCGCAGAGGCCCAATCTTCAGAAAAGTGCCACCGGTCCAACCGCCCGGTCAGGAACATCTTACTGGTGGGCCACCACATCAAGGCTCCAAGGACCGCGGTAGCACAGGCAAGAGCTTGTGCTTTGCGCGAGGGGAGTCGGGAACACCACGCTCCCCAGGCCAAGGCCACGGCAGCGTGAGCCGGAGTCAAGTATCTGGGGAAGAACACATTGGCCCAACCCAAGACAGTCAATCCCCAAGCTGCGACAGGCCCCAGCGCCAGGGTGCAAGTGGCCAATACCACCCCAGGCCACGCCACGGCCTGAGCTTTTATGGCTCTTATGGAATTGAATTGAAAAACCGGCAAGCGGGAGTTCGGGCCAAGTCGGACCAGGGCCCAAGCCGCTCCCCCTGCTGCCAAAGCTACAATCCAGGGCACAGCTCCCCCGAGCATCTTTTGAAACACCTGCGGCCAAGGGGGAAAGACGCCTTGCCACATTTGGCGATGTTGGACTACCTGAGTTGCCAGGGGCCACCAGGGCACACTCATCAAAGCCAGCAGGGCCACGGCTCGGCTCAATCCCCAGCTTGGAAACCGGCTGGTATGGCTTGGAGGAAGCTTTTGCGCGATCAGGAGTGCCGCTACCACTTCAGCCACAAGAACCTGGACGAAGACAAGATGGGTGGCCAACAGAGTTGCTCCCGCGATGGCCCAAAGCACCCCTGGCCACCATGACCAACGGCGTCGGATGGCCCAATGGGTCAAGGCCATGTGGATCAGCGTGCCCAATTGGAGCGCGGCATAGGGCCGGGCTTCCTGAGCGAACCATTGCAACTGGGGATCCCAGAGGCAAGCAACCGCGGCAGCGGTGGCCACACCCCATCCGGCTCCCCAGACCCGAAGCAACACGAACACTCCCACCACCACTCCCACCCCAGCAGCGACCGAAACCGCACGCAAACTCGTTTCGCCCAGTCCCCAGGCATCGGTGAGGCATTTCACCGCAGCAAAGTACACTGGTCCGTGGTTGCCCAGTTGGCAGCGATTGATCAGCTCCGACCAAGGGCCTCGGACCACCCAGGCGGTGTGGAGTTCATCCAGCCACAAGCTGTGGTCCAGCCCCCAGGCGCGCAGCACCAAAGCAATTGCAGCCAGCGCCAAGCTGCCCCATAGCAACCCAAGGCGATTACGGGAGTTTTGCAAGTCTGATTGCACTTCGGATCCAGAATTCAAGAGGTCCGCATGACGCATCAAAGGGGTTGAGGTACTATGGTAACTGGGCTTGTCTGAGGGTCCACCGGTGGTGTGAGGTTGAGTGCAGGTGCCATGAGTTGCTCGGAGTCTTCAGCAACTTGGAATTGGGATCAACTGGCCCGATTGGCCCACCCGCGTGAACTTCGGGCGATTTTTCGCCGGGGGGAGTATCAGGGGCCCACGGCCGGATTGGCTCCGGGCTGGGTTCAGGCCAATCTGGTCATTTTGCCGGCCGAAGCGGCAGAGGAGTTTGAGGAGTTTTGTCGTCTCAACGCTCAAGCTTGCCCACTCCTGGAGCGCACTACGGCAGGCGATCCTCATCCGCGGAAAAGTGCTCCCGGAGCGGACCTGCGAACCGATTTGCCCCGATATCGGGTGTTCCGCCGCGGTCAATTGATAGAGGAACCTCCGGACATTTGCCACTGGTGGCGAGGGGATTTGGTCGGTTTTTTGTTGGGCTGTTCGTTTACATTTGAGCGTGCGTTGATCCAGCAGGGGTTGGTGCCGCGGCATGTGGCCTTGGGGTGCAATGTGCCGATGTACCGCACTCAAGTGGCATGCCGTCCGGCAGGGCGATTTCGCGGCAACCTGGTCGTTTCCATGCGGCCCTATCGTCCCGAACAAGTGGAACAGGTCAAAGCCATCACAGCTTGCTATCCTCGGATGCACGGGGCTCCGATCCATGTGGGAGATCCCACGCAGCTAGGCATTGGAGATCTGAGCCGCCCCGACTTCGGGGATGCCGTTCCCGTGGAATCCGGGGAAGTGCCGGTGTTTTGGGCCTGCGGAGTCACGCCTCAAGTGGTGGTGGAACAAGCCGGGTGCGAGCTGGTCATCACCCACAGCCCCGGGTGCATGTTCATTACCGATTGGCCGGACCAGCAGTTTTACGAGCCTCCGCAAGAGGTCTCCGGAAGCTAAGTGGTTGCCATTGTGAATCGCAGATTGGACAGGAACTCTTGAATCCTTACCAAGAGAACCGGTGCCGTGCAAGTCAAGCCGGAAGGTTGGAATCGGTGGCCGTTTCCTCGGGAGCGCAAGGTGGTGGTGGGTGTGGTGCATTTGCTTCCCTTGCCTGGTGCTCCAGGGTACGAGGGCAATTGGTCGGAGGTGGTGGCTCGTGCGGTGGAAGATGCTAGGGTGCTGGCCGAAGCCGGAGTGGACGGATTGATCGTGGAAAACTACGGCGATGCCCCCTTTTTTTCCCAACGCGTCCCCCCTGAAACCGTGGCCGCTATGAGTGTGGTGGCGCATGAAATAAAAAAAGCCACCGGGAAAGTGCTGGGGATCAATGTGCTGCGCAACGATCCCTTGGCCGCTTTGGCCGTGGCGGCTGCATCGGGAGCAGAGTTCATTCGGGTCAATGTGTTGGCTTCGGCACGCTTGACCGATCAAGGGATCATACAGGGCCAAGCTGCTCAGGTGCTTCGCTATCGCAAAAATCTCCAACTTGACCACATTGGGGTTTGGGCCGATGCGGATGTAAAACACTCTGCTCCTCTGGCTTCAGTGGATCTGGCTCAAGAAGTGCATGAGCTGGCCTGGCGCAACGGAGCCGATGCGATTATCCTGACCGGCTCGCGCACGGGAGGAGTCGTTTGCGTAGAGAAGCTGAAACAAGTTCAACAAGTGGCTCCCGTGCCCCTTCTGGCTGGAAGCGGCGTCACTCCCCAAAACCTGGCCCAAGTGTGGCCCTGGGTGCAGGGAGTGATCGTGGGCACTTGGTTTCATCAGCACCAAGACTTGTCGGCACCGCTGGATCGGGAAGCAGCCCGCACCCTGGTTCAACAAGCCCGAAAACTCGCCGCTTCCCACAAAGCATCCTGATTGGGCCACCAAACGCCCGAAAAAGAACCTTCCCAATTGCAATCGGCTGATGTTTCTAACCGCCGATTTGATACATCGCCCGCTGGGGACGGACGAACTTGGGATCATCAATTCCGTGGCCGGGCAACTTCTCGCTCACGCATTCCCAGACCAACTGAGCGATCTTTTCCTCCGAGGCTCCGCGGCGAAGCAGAGCCCGGGCATCCCACTCCCGAAGCGAAAACAGACAATTGCGCACCTGCCCTTCAGCCGTCAGACGCAGGCGATTGCACTCGTGGCAAAACGGCTCACTGACCGGGTTGATAAAACCGATCCGCCCCCGGCCATCGGCAAAGATGAAATCTCGGGCCGGTTGACTCGGATCGGGTCGGGGCAGAGGAACCAACGGTCCAAACCGCTGTTCCAACAGACGCCGGATTTCCTCTCCGGGCAACACCCGACTCCGCTCCCAGTGATTTTCGGCATCCAGGGGCATGTACTCTATGAAGCGGACTTCCAGGTTGGTGGATCGGGCCAAGTGGCCAAAGCGTTCCAGTTGACCTTCGGTGATTCCACGAATAGCCACCGCGTTGATCTTGATTCGCTCAAATCCGGCCGCTTGAGCCGCCTGAATGCCCTCTATCACCTGATCAAAACAATCCCGTCGGGTGATTTGGCGAAAAGTCTCGCGGTCCAAGGCATCCAGGGAGATATTCAGTCGGGTCAATCCGGCCTGCTTGAGTGCTTGGGCCCATCGCCCTAGCAACACCCCGTTGGTGGTCATGGCCACTTCTTCCACTCCGGGCACTTCCACCAGCATGGCCACCAGTTCGTGCACGCCTTGCCGCACCAGGGGCTCCCCGCCGGTGAGCCGCAGCTTGTTCACCCCCAGTTGGGCCACCACCCGCACAAACCGTGTGATTTCCTCAAAAGTGAGAATCTCCTCCCGAGGCCGAAACACCACATTCTCGGCCGGCATGCAGTAAAAACACCGGATGTTGCACCGATCGGTGACCGAAATGCGCAAATTGGTGTGCACCCGGCCGTACCGGTCCACCAGGGGACGATAGCGCTGCTGCCAATTCTGAGTCACGGTGCCCGTACCTGTTGTGTCCAGTGCCATAGAAGCACACCCGTGTTGTACTCATTTTACAAGAGCAAATCTGGTGCCACCACGGGCAAGCAGGGTTCCCGCACAGGGACAAAGGGCACGCGACAGTGTCGGAGAAGCCGCACCGGGTTTTCGGCTTCTCTTGGGAGCCATTGTCGGATTCCCCCCCAAGAGGGCAAAATGGGGAGAGAGTGTGCAAGACTTGTCATTTTTAATTTGGGCCGCTAGAACTCCAACAACTGCCCATTTACCCCCAGGGAAAGGAAGACGGCATGTCGGCACATCTTCGCATGTTGGCGTTGTGGAGCAGTGTGATGGTGGCTATGGCGGTTGCCCAAGGCCCCAGTTCTTCGGACTCCTCCAACGAATCGGCTCCGTCCCAGTCCCCACAGCGCCAGCGGTTTGACCAGCTCTATGAGCAATTCAAGGACCTGCTGAGCCAGTTGCGACAACTTCAGTTGCGTTACAAGGAAGTGCTTCCGGCCCAACGGGCCGAAATTGAAGAACAGTTTCAGCAAAAAAGGCGTCAAGCCCACGAGGTTCTGGAAAACCTTCAAGCCGAAGCCCAACGCCAGTTTGCGGCCGACCCGAGCCAAGAAGACATCGGGCGATTTCTGGCCGCCTTGGCCCTTCTTCGGCGCGAAAACGGCCGTTTGGACGAGGCCGTGAAGATTTTCCAACTGCTGGACGCTAAGGGTTTTCAGGTGCCAGGGCTGGACGATCTGGCCGGGCAGGCGGCGTATGAGTTCTCGCGCTACGATCTGGCCGAGAAGTGGCTCACCCGAGCCAAGGCTCAAGGGCGGCTCAGTCGGATAGGTCAAGAGTACCTGGGTCGGCTGCCGGAGGAAAAGAAGTGGTGGGCCGAAGAAGAAAAACTCCGTCAGCAGGAAACCTCCCGAAGCAAAGACGATCCCAAGGCTCTCCCCCAAGTGCTGCTGAAAACCACCAAAGGCGATATCGTGATTGAGCTGTTTGAGGATCAGGCACCCAACACGGTGGCCAATTTCATCCACTTGGTGGAACAGGGATTTTACGACCGGCTGAGTTTTCATCGGGTCATCCCGGGCTTTGTGGCTCAAGGGGGCGATCCTAACGGAGACGGCACGGGAGGCCCTGGCTACACCATTCCCGATGAACATCACCGCAAAGACGCTCGGCGTCACTATTGGGGCTCGGTGGCGATGGCCAAGACCGAACGGCCCCATTCGGCCGGATCGCAGTTCTACATCGCCCTCAAGCGTCTCCCTCACCTGGACGGCCAGCATACGGTGTTTGGCCGGGTGATCCGGGGCATGGATGTCGTCTTGCGTCTCAATCCCCACAATCCTCAAGAGTCTCGCAACCAAGGTCCTCCGGATCGCATTTTGCAAGCCCGGGTCATCCGCAAACGCAATCACCCTTATGTGCCCAAGGTGCTCTGGCCCGGCCAGACAACTCCTGTTCCTCTGACGGCTCCTAAACAAGTCTCGCCAAAAACCGGTGACCAGAAACCTTCTTCGGAGAAACCCTCCAGGCCCCAAGCCACGCAAGAGAAAGGGTCCTCAGCCAAGCCTTCTTCCAATCAAGGGAGCGGCAAGCCCTCGGGTTCGCAAAAGCCTGCTCCCAAGTCCCAACCCAACCCGAAAACCAACTCCCGTTCGCCGAAAAAAGCCTCGGCCTCTCCTTCCCCCAAAAAACCCTAAGCCACCGAGGGGTTTTGTGCGGCATGAGCCTTGGGGGCAAGGCGGACTTTGTGCTGTTGGTTTCCCACAAGGAGTTTTTTGCATGCAAGTGCAAGTGGATGTTCCGGACGCAAGGGGGCGATTTGGTCCCTTTGGCGGGCGGTTCGTTCCAGAGACGCTTACCTTTGCCCTGGACCAACTGGCTCAAGAATATGCCAAGGCCAAGGCAGACCCCGAGTTCCAAAAGGAGTTGGAGGAGCTGCTGAGGCACTATGTGGGCCGTCCTTCACCGCTGTATCACGCTCAGCGGCTTTCCCGGCAATTGGGCGGTGCCCAAATCTGGCTCAAACGCGAAGATCTCAACCACACCGGTGCCCACAAGATCAACAACACCTTGGGCCAGGCGTTGCTTACGGTTCGCATGGGCAAGCGCCGCGTGATCGCCGAAACGGGAGCCGGGCAGCACGGGGTGGCCACCGCCACGGCTTGTGCCCGGTTCGGGCTGGAGTGCGTCATTTACATGGGCGAGGAAGACATGCGTCGCCAGCGGCCCAATGTGTTCAACATGCAACTGCTGGGTGCCGAAGTGCGCCCGGTGAAAAGCGGCTCACGCACCCTACGCGACGCCATCAACGAAGCCCTCCGCGACTGGATGAGTTCGGTGGAAACAACCCATTACATCCTCGGCTCGGTGGTCGGCCCTCATCCGTTTCCGATGATCGTGCGCGATTTTCAATCCGTCATTGGGCGCGAAACGATCCGGCAGTGCCAGGAGCAGTTGGGGCGGTTGCCGGATGTGGTGGTGGCTTGCGTGGGCGGAGGGAGCAACGCCGCTGGGATGTTTTATCCGCTGATTCCTCACCCCCAAGTGCGCTTGATCGGTGTGGAAGCCGGCGGGCGAGGCACAGCTCCCGGGGAACACGCCGCCCCGCTTTCGTTCGGTTCTCCTGGTGTGCTGCACGGTTCTTACAGTTATGTCATGCAAGACGAAGACGGTCAGACCTGTCCGGTGCATTCGGTTTCGGCCGGTTTGGATTATCCGGGAGTGGGCCCTGAACACAGCTACTGGAAGCAAACTGGCCGCGTCCACTACACACACTGCTCGGACCAGGAAGCCCTGGAAGCGTTTGACTTGCTGGCTCGAACCGAAGGCATCCTGCCGGCTTTGGAAAGCGCCCATGCCTTGGCCCAGGCCGCCAAACTGGCTCCCACACTCTCCCCCAAGGAGGTGATTGTGGTGTGCTTGTCCGGGCGTGGGGACAAGGATGCCCACGAAGTAGCCCGACTCCGTGGCCAGCAGTGGTAGGCAAACGCTTTAGCGTGGAAAAGTCTCCTGGGAACCGGACTAGCGTGTGAGAGGGTTGCGGATTGCTCCGACTGCTTGCAGGTAAGAGCCCATGTCGGCGGTGGATGAAGTTTTTGCTGCGTTGAAGCGACGAGGGGGTCGGGCCTTGGTGCCCTTTATCACGGCAGGCGATCCGGACTTGGAGTTCACCGCTCAGGTGCTCCAGGTGCTGGATCGCAGTGGGGCCAGTGTCATTGAGCTGGGCGTGCCCTACAGCGACCCCATCGCCGATGGCCCGGTGATCCAATCTTCCTACACGCGAGCCTTACAACGCGGCGTAAAACTGGCCCAGATTCTGGACCTCTTGCGCCACATCCAGCCCAAACTCTCCGCTCCCGTGGTGCTGATGGTCAGCTATGCCATTGTTTATCGCCGGGGGTTGGAGGAGTTTGTGCACCAGGCTCAGGCGGCTGGGGCTGCCGGGGCCATTGTGCCGGACCTGCTGATCGAAGAAAGTGAGCCTCTGCGCCGCATCTGCACCCAAGCCGACTTCTCCCTGGTGCAACTGGTCACGCCGACCACGGCTGCGGATCGGGCCCTGCGGATCGCCCAGGCGAGCATGGGATTTTTGTACTATGTTTCGGTCACGGGGATCACTGGCGAGCGTGATCAGTTGCCTCAGCAGCTTCGGGAGCAACTTGGCCGTTTGCGGCAACTTTCTCCGGTTCCGGTTTGTGTGGGATTTGGCATTTCCCGGCCTGAACAAGTTCGCCAATTGGCTCCCGTGGCCGATGGGGTGATAGTGGGTTCGGCCATTGTGCGCCGCGTGGCTCAAGTGCAACAGCGCCCTGCTGAGGAAGTTTTGCAAGAGGTGGGCGGGTTTGTAAAATCCTTAGCAGAGGCTCTCCAGGGCAGCTAAGGCCAGGTGCCAACCATGCCAGCCAATCTCACCCCCCAGTATCTCAAAGCCGAGGAGCAGTATCGCCGGGCCAGCACGCCCGAGGAAGAACTTCGCTGGCTTCAGGTCATGCTGAGCGAAATCCCCAAGCACAAGGGAACCGAAAAGCTCCAAAGCGACCTGAAGACCAAAATCAGCCGATTGAAAAAAGAGCTTCAAAGCCAGAAGAAATCCGGCCGACGCAGCTCTTTGCGCATTCCGCGCCAAGGGGCTGGCACCGCTGTGCTGGTAGGGGGGCCCAATGCGGGCAAGAGCCAGTTGCTTCGGGCTCTGACTCGGGCCACACCTGAAGTGGCTCCCTGGCCCTTTACCACCCAAAAGCCGCTACCCGGCATGATGCCCTGGGAAGATGTCATGGTCCAGTTGATCGACACGCCCCCGGTGACTCGGGATCATATGGAGCCCTACATGCACGGGCTGATCCGTGGAGCGGACCTGGTGCTGCTGGTGCTCGGACTGGCTGAAGACGAGGAGCTGGAAGCCGCCCAAGGAGTGTTAGAGAAACTAGCCACCACCAAAACCCGACTGGCTGCGCGATCCTATCTGGACGAAAACGACATCGGCATCTCTTACACCAAAACCCTCCTGGTGGCCAACAAAATAGATGCCCCCGAAGCCTCCGGACGACTGGAACTTTTCCTGGAGCTGTGTCCGGTGGAGTTTCCTGTGTATCGGGTCTCTGCCCTTCAGGGCCAAGGGCTGGAGGAGCTGCGCCAGGCCATTTATCGGGCACTGGATGTGGTGCGCGTTTATACCAAAGAACCTTCGGCCAAAAAGCCGGACTTGGAACGGCCCTTTACGATCAAGCGTGGTCGGACCTTGCGAGATGTAGCTGCCCAGGTGCATAAGGACTTCGTGGAAAAATTCAAGTTTGCCAAGGTCTGGGGCAGCAAAGTCCACGACGGCACGGTGGTCAAAGACGACTATGTGCCCGAGGATCGGGACATCGTGGAGTTTCACATTGCCTAAAGAACTTATCTCAACTGCTAGACCTCAAGGCAGGACAAGTGTGTGGAACCCCGAAGCAACCAGCAGGTTCAAGTCTGAAAATTCGGGACCTGAGAAGATTTTTGTGGGGCCAAGGAAAAAGCACTCTGAAACGCTTCGGCCACTTTGTCGGGCCGATGGTAGCGAAGGGACTGTTCCCGGGGAATCCATTCTCCGGTTTCGGGATCACGGTGTCTGAGAAACCGAACCGCCCGACTTGAGCCAGTGAAAAACCCCTGGGGCGTCAAGGTCAACCATCGCCCTCCTTTCAGGTGCCACCACTGGAACAGTTCTTTTCCCGTCTGAACATCCCAAATCCGCACACTACCATCTTCAGAAGCCGTGAACACCTTGCGGCCATCAGGACTGAATGCCACGGAAGTGATCTCGCTCAGGTGCCCACGGAAGATGCATTTGGGCAGTTCGGTTTCCACTTCCCACAAGATCGCCGTGCCGTCCTCGGAGCCGGTCAGCACATGATTTCCTTGCGGACTAAAAGCCACCGAAGTGATACCGTCCCTCCGGGCCCGGAAAGTGCATGCCTTTTCTCCAGAATCCCTTTCCCACAAAACTGCCTCTTCATCGTCATAGGTAAGCACAAAACGCCCATCAGGACTGAACAAAGGCGGACAAGCAGGCTCTTGATCGCACGAAATCTTGGCTTTTCTTGTGCCGGAGTGGACTTCCCACAAATAAGCCGTCTCGTCTTCTGTCAAAGCAAGCACATACTGTCCATCGGGACTGCAAGAGACAAATCGGACGGAGCACTTATGGGCACGAAACACACGCCGACAACTTCCGGAGTGAGCGTTCCACAAAGCCACGGTGGTTCCTGAGCCAGAGGCCACATACAGCCCATTGGGACTAAAGGCCACCGCACTGACTCCATGATCATGTTCTTCAAACTCTCGGACGAGTTCTCCAGTGTTTGCATCCCAGAGCAGCAGTTCACAATTGTCTGAACCGGTGAGTACATAGCGGCCATCGGGGCTGAAGGCGACGCTGTTTATCCAGTCGTCAGCATCCCCGAAACTCTGTACCTCCTCTCCGGTTCGGGCATCCCACATCGTAGCAACCTCATTCTGAACCGCGACCAGCACATAGCGCTCGTCGGGGCTGAACACTACCGAAGTGACAAAGGTGAGAAACTCGTCTTCTCCCACTTCAAATTTGCGCACTGCTGCCTTGGAACCCAGGTCCCAGAGAATCACTGTCCCGTCGTCGGACCCGGTGAGTACAAACTTTCCCGAAGGACTAAACGCCACGGCACGCACGGAATCCTTGTGCCCTTGAAAGGTGAAAAGAGTTTCGCGGGTGCGGAGGTCCCAAAGAATTGCCGTATCGTCATAAGAGCCGGTGAGGGCAAACTTTCCATCCGGGCTAAAAGCCACCGAGGTGACCGGTCTTTTGTGTTCTTCCAAAGTACCTAGTTTCTTTCCGGATCGCACCTCCCACAACACGGCGCTGCCATCACTTGAACCGGTTAAAACCCATTTCCCATCAGGGCTGAAAGCAACCGCGTTGACTACATCTTCATGCCGGAGCACAAACAGCTCCTCCCCGGAGGAAACATCCCACAGGATCGCCGTACCATCTTCCGATCCGGAAACCAATCGGAGGTTATCCGGGCTGAAGGCCACCGAGGTGACTTTTTCCATGTGTCCCAGTTGGACCACCGGGGTTCGGGCCACCAGGTTTTCTTGGGCATTGTCCTGAGGCGCCGAGTTCCCCGAGGCAGTGCGCACTGCAACGCTGCGGGGTCCCCTTTGTGGCGACGGCTTTTCTTGCGCAGCCGGAGGCTTTCCGGGAGCGACACAGTTTTTCTGCTGGAGAGCTTTTGCCAACTCCACCATGAGCTTCCGGCACCCTTGAGGGCGTTTTTCGGGAGAAGGGGCCAGAGCTTGACGCAAAAGAGCTGCTTCGGCCTCGGGAAGCCCCGAAAGCACGGGCTCCCCCCGAAGCTGCCTCTGAACACACTCCACGGCACTTTGGCCAAAAGGCTCCCTCCCCGTGCGGAGCTTCACATAAGTGGCTGCCAGAGAATACAAATCCACCGAGGGAGAGAGCCGATGGCCTTGGTAGGCTTCCGGGGGCAAGTAGCCCAAGGTGCCCGTGCCAGTGTGACTGGCCGTGCTCAAACCAGCAAACTTTACCATTCCTAAATCGGCCAACTTCACCTGCCCATGAAACAACAACAGATTTTGCGGCTTGATGTCGCGGTGATAGATGCCCTTGGCATTGAGAAAATCAATCCCGTCTGCAGCCTGATGCATCCAGGTGAGCAGCACCTTGGGGGGAATACCTGCATGCCCTTGCCGTTGGTATTCAAAGAGTTTGTCCAACAAAGTGCCTTCGGTGCTCAGTTCCCAGCGGGTTATCAGGTGGCCTTCAATGACCCAATAGTCTATCAAAGTCAAAATATGGGGATGACCACTGATTTGTTGAACCAACTGGAGATTTTCCAGTTCTTTGCGAACCGTTTCGCATTGCTCGTCAATGGGATCCAGGGAGATTTTTACCGCACAAGCGACTCCTCCGGCGGACTCGGCTTCCCAAACTTCGGCAAACCCCCCGCGGCCCAAGCGTCGCTTCAGCACCAGCCCATGCTCTTGCCGAAGAACCCGGCGGATTCCTTCGTCCATAGCACTCCCCTTGCTGGTGAGCCCCCGTACAACCTTTTGCCATTATAGGCGGGCTAAGCAATGGTATTGAGAAAACTCCCTTTTGGGTAGGACACACCCTGACAAGCTGCCCAAGCGTTGGTGCACTGAGAGCTTCAACTGGGTGCAGCCCTAGTCAGCACACATGCAACCTAAATCGGCTCAATGAGAGAGCGAGTGATTTTCCTAGGGGGCTTGTGCTTGGCCTTCTTCGGGCGGTTGGAGCGTGCGATCCAGGACCATCACCGATGCCCAAAAGAACGGGTGTCCCACCTGAGGCACAGGCCCAGAGGAGTGGTCCAGTCGGGGTTCCACTTGGGGATCTACCGGCGTGGGAGCCATGACCAGCACCGCTCGACGCCACGCCTGAGCCGCCGGAGCTTGTTGCACCTCGGTCAGATATTCCCGAAGCAACTCCACACTGCTCCATCCGCCAGGGTTCCATCGGGCCAGAAGGACCGTTTGCGCCCCGGAGGCAAACAACAGCCCAGAGAGCAGGAAAAGTTCTTCTCCGGTTCCTTTTTCGCGCAGCCCGGTAGCCGCGGGGGTATGTGTTCCCAACCAGACCACCTCCTCAGGTACTCCCCAGGGCAATTGGAGCCAAAAGCCCAGACGGTTGGAGGCGGCCGAGTTCACTGTCGGCACCGCATTCCATCGGAAAACAGGTCCGCGCCAAGGGCCCTGGTCGGCCACTACAAAAAGCCGATCCACCTGGGTGCGCAAGGTAGCTTCTGGCACGATCTGGTCCACCCCGGCCACGGTAGCATCGGGCAGTGTTTCCTCCAGGCGTTGGCGGACTTGCCGGAGTAGTGGTTCGGGCTGTCCGGGTGCCATTGGGCCAACCACCACCAGTGTCCGGGGCAAGGGACGGCGCACGCCCTTTTGGGGCAAGGCCAAAGAGGCAAACGGCACATATCGCACCCGAACCCGACGAATCAGCAAGGTCGGCTCGCCTGAGTCGTCCGGCACCATCAACGCCTCAAAAGGCAAGTACCACAAGGGCCCCTCGGGCACAATGACCAGCTCTTTGAGTCCCTGGAGCCAATTGGTCCGCGAGGCGGCAAACAATCGTCGGGCCAGGGCCTCAGAGAGCTTCTTCCATCGCGGATCTTGGAGCTGCTCGGCCCGCACTGCACGATAGCGATCCAGCAATCCCCACGACTGAAGCAAGCCGGCAATTTGTCGGGAAAGCTGCCCTGGCGAACGCAGCCGCCAGTGAGCATAGCTTTTTTTGGTAATCAGGAAGGCGTGCATTCGTCCTCGGGCTTGGAAAAAGATCAACACAGCCTGATCGGGACGCAGTTTGCGTTGAAGCTGGGCATAGTCCAGCGGGGGCGGAAAGAGCCGAGGAGCAGGCTCCCGACGCACGCCAATGTGACGCAAACCCAACTCCAACAACTGGCCCTGTTGACCAAGCTGCCGAAGCCGTTGAGCCAATGCTTGTCGTTGGGCATCGTCTTGAGGAACCAGGGGCTGCTGGCGCAGTTGCTGGACCATCTGCTGGCAGCGTCGGGCAGCCGGCTCATAGGTGGGGAAGTCCACCAGGAGTTGTCGTTTTCGGGCCAGAAGGGGCTGAGGGACCACATCCTCCGGAGCATGCAACAGCCAGCGCAGTCCCAGCAGCCGCCCCCCTAAGGGCAAAGCCGTCAAAAAGCGATGTCGTCGGGCCAGTTCGGCCACCTCAATGGCTCGCTCCGGCTTGCGACGCTGAAGCATGCAATAGAAGTAGTTCTCCCAACTGGTCTGGGGAGCCGAAGTGATGAGCGTCAAAGACTCCAAGGGACGCCATTGCCAGTCCACCTCGGTTGGCTCACGCAGCAGAAACTCGTAGAACCGTTCCGCCTGGCGAGGGGTAAGTTTGCCAGCGGTATAAGCCTGATCAAGCTGGACCAGATGAAACAGCCATTTGGAGCTGCCGTTGCGTTGAATGCCCAAAGCCGTCCCCAAAGCTTGATCTCCAGGAACGGACTGACCGGACTGGTAGGCAGCCATGGCCTGAACATGATGGAACCGGGCGGCCAATGGCCCCGATGGAATCCGCCGACGAACAATCACCGCTCGGGCGGCTTCCAAAGCGGCAGAAGCCGCCCGAGGGTTCGCCGCTGCTACGGCCAACTCGGCCACGGCGGTGTTCAACAGAGCTTCCAGCCAGAACATCCGCTCCCGCCTAGCCCAAGCTATCGCCATCTCCAAAGGCGGGAAGGGATCACGACGCTGAACCAGCAAGTGAGCGATGCTTGCTCCCCACAACGCCTCCGGCAGCACCAGCAGCCCGCTGATCTGCTCATGGGCATAAGCCGAATAGGAAGCCTCCAGGAACCACCCTTTGGCGGTGGCAAACTTTCCTTCCGCAGCGGCCATCTCGGCCAGTTCCAACAGCGCGATGGCCGACAAGGGGTGGTCGTACTGTCCTGCAGCCACGAGGGAGCGTTTCAAATAGCCCAGGGCCTCTCCGTCGCGGCCCAACATCCGAAGACTCAAACCCACTAGCAAATCCATCCAGGCCCCGGACCAATGGTGAGGACGGATGGGCCGTTTGATCAAACTAGCATGGACTTGCTTGGCTAAATCGTCCAGGGCAGTCAGAGGGCCGCGCAATTGGCGATAGCGTCGCATGGACCAGGCCATGCACCGGACCATCTCGTCCACATCCACGGCCACCAGCCGCTCGGTGGAGATGAAGCCCAATCCGGGAATGTTTTGTCGTCCTCCGAGGACCATAGGCATTCGGGCCGGGAAGTGGCCCAACACCACCGGCCGCTGAGGTTTTCCCCAGGGGATGGCCACAGGTCGTCGGGCCGGTTGGATGCGATCGGGCCACTGGACCCGAAGCAGCCACTGGGGATATTTGAGCCACACTCGCATCGCAGCAGAGTAGTTTTCCAGGGCCGCCGGGTAATTGCCCATCTGGTAATAGCACTCGCCCACCAGCGTGAAATAGCAGATGGAGTCTAGCCAAGGGCCTCCCAGTCCCCGTTGCCCCCGCCGGGCTAGCTCCAGGTAGTCCCGAAGTGCCAGGTCCCAACGGCCAAGGTACACATTGCTGAACGCATCATAATAAGCCTGAAAAGGCAAGGTGTCGGATTGGGCCAGAGCGGGTCGCCCGTTTGCCCACAGGCTCCCAACCCACACGATCGTCAAAACCCACAGAGCCCGATTCATGACCCAGACTCTCCCTCAGGGCCCCGAGATGATCCTAAACTCTCTTTCACTGCGACTCTTGGAGCTCTTTTTCTATCGTAGCAGTTTCCCCGGAAAAACTCCCGGATTTTCTCCCCTGCTGGGAAAAACTTTGCCGGGGATTCGCCTCTTGAGGCACTTTGTCGGATTTTTCGGGTGCATGTTATCCCCGGGGTTGTTACACTGGGAAACGGTCCCAAAGCGTGCTCTTGTCCACGGAAATCTTCCAACACGGAAATCCTCCAAGACTGAAAGCATCGGGAGAGGTGCGATGAACCAAGACCGACGCAAGTTCTTGGCCCAATCGGCGGCTGCGGGAGTGACTGTGGCAGCGTTGGCGGATGCGAAGTTGCTTCGGGCCTTGGAAGCGCCGAACAATCGCATCGCGGTGGCCGTCATGGGCGTCAACGGCCGAGGCACGGCCTTGGCCCGAGGGTTCGCCCAACTGCCAGGCTGTACGGTGGCTTACATCTGCGATGTGGACTCCCGGGCGGTGGAAAAAGCCCAACGGGCCGTGGAAACCCTGGGAGTAGGTCGCCCGCGGGGGGTGAAGGACTTTCGCCGCATTTTGGACGACAAATCGGTGGATGCCCTGGTAATCGCCACTCCGGATCACTGGCAT
>JAJRRR010000293.1 GCA_024279285.1 Planctomycetota bacterium | reverse complement strand
CCAAGCCCAACCCGCCTCCGATCAGCCCCCCTAAATCGGTCAGCAAATCCCCGAAAAGATTGGAGGCCACCACCACATCCAATTGCTCGGGGCATCGGACCAGATTCATCACGGCCACATCGGCCAGTTGGCGTTGCCACTGCACCTGAGGGAATCGCCCGGCCACCTCTTGAGCCACCTGGTCCCAAAGCCCGTAGGCGTAGCGCTGAGCGTTGCTTTTGGAGACGACGACCAGGCGTTTGCGTCGTCGTTGGGCCATTTGGAAGCCGAACTCCAGGATGCGTTGCACGCCACGGCGCGTGTGCACGGCGATCTGGATGGCCGTGTCGCGTGGGGACCCTGGGGCCAGGTGCCCGCCTGCATCCACATATTCCCCTTCGGAGTTTTCCCGAATGACCAGAAAGTCAATGGCCCCAGGTTGCTTGTCTGCCAAAGGGCATTTCACGCCCGGCCACAACCGCACCGGGCGCAAGCACACATATTGATCAAAGTGCTGGCGAATTTGAATCAAGGGGGCCAGCGTCACATAGTCGGGCAGCTCCTGTGGCCAACCCAACGCGCCTACGAAAATGGCATCCTTGCCTCGCAGCCGCTCCAGAAAATCTTTCGGCACCACTTGGCCGTGTTGGCGATAGTGTTGCACGCCCCAGGGGAACTCCTCCCAGCGGACCTCTACATCATGTCGGGCGGCGGCTTGCTGGACGATCCTTTGAGCCACAGGGAGCACCTCCCGGCCGATCCCGTCCCCGGCAATCGCGGCAATCTCCAACACACGCGCCATGATGGTCTCCTTGGAACACTTAGGGGATCATCCAGCCTAGCGGCTCCTGAACCTGCGACAAGCGCCCGGCCCAAGAGACCTCCTGTCTTCGGTGGTCGGGTACATGCCCTCGCTGGATGTTGGGGCCGCAAACCCCGGTTCCAAGAAGCAAGTCGCACACCTGCAAAAAGACCGAACAAAACCAAGTAGAGCAATTGGCCCAGGCAAGCGGGGGGTGAAGTGCAGCCCGGGGCAGGCTATACTGAAAAGTGTCCCCCGCCAGGGCAGAACTTCCTGCGGGGGATTTGCGTATTGACTGGCGGTGGGATCTCTTCCACCGGGGGCGAAGTTCCCAAGCTGCGTCAAGGCAACCCCATGATCCTGCTTGCAAATCCGGCATGAGTGAACCGATGAGCGCCACTTATCCCGCGGCTACTTACGAATCATTACCTGAGGAGGAATTTTTTCCTCGGGTGCTGAGCATCCGCGCGGTGTTGAGCTTTGTGTTGGGCTGGCTTTCGTCCTTGTGCTTTTTTGGCTGGGTGATGGCCATTATTCCGGCGACAGGGATAGTGCTGGGGCTAGTGGCGTGGCGCCAGATTCGCCGTCGGGAAGACTTAGCGGGTTTGCCGTTTGCGGTGGGTGGGGTTATTCTGTCGTTGGTGTTTTGGGCCGCAGGCTGGGGTTACCTGGCCTGGGTCTATGTGACCGAAGTGCCCGAAGGATACATGCGAATTTCTTACGCCCTGTTGCAACCCGACCCTAATCACCCCGACCAACTCCCCCCGCCTTCGGCCCTCGCCTTGGACGGAAAGCGGGTGTTCATCAAAGGCTATGTGTATCCCACCTCACGCACCAAGGAGTTTGTCCTGTGCCGGGACAGCGGACAATGTTGCTTTGGAGGTCAACCGAAGCTGACCGACATGATTTATGTGAAACTCAAGGATCCCCTGCGGCTGGAGCAGCCGATCTCCCCCCGGCTGCGAAAACTGGCCGGGACATTTTATGTGCGTCCGATCCGGGATCAGGATCGGGGGATGATTCTCTATCAACTCGTGGCCGATCACTTCGAATGAAATCGCTCTGGGTGGGAGTGGTGGTGCTGCTGGGCTTAGGGTGGGGGTGTTCGTCCGGGAGGGAGCCACCGGCGGCAAGTCCCGGCCTCCGGGAACCGTCTCCCCCCAAGGTCCGGCTCTCTCAAAGTCCTCCCCAAACCCCACCTGCTGGTGACTCTCAGCAACCCTCTTTGCCCAACTCCGCAGATTCCCAAGCTCCCGCTCCAGGGAAGCAGCGTTTGACAAAACCGGGGGATTCTCAACCTTCGCCAGAAAACCAGTCCGAGGAAAGCTCACAACCTTCCCTGCAGTCGTCCCAAGGGTCGGAGCCGCAGTCTTCGCAGGATTCTGACTCGTTGGCCCAAGCGGAAAGCACCAGCTCCTTGGCTTCCAAGCCGGGTCGGGGGATGCCTCCTCCGCCGGAAGCTCTTCGGGCCCGACCGGTTCGCGGGTCCGATGGCGTGTGGGAAATCACCTTTGACACGATCAAGTTTCCCATTGAAAAAGACCAGCCCTTCCGACGCGAGTTGCTCACCACGCAGATTTGGGATTTGGTGGGCAAGAAGGTTCGCATTCGAGGCTACATGCTGCCCACTTTCAAACAAACTGGACTGACGGAGTTTGTTCTGGTTCGGGACAACATGGAGTGTTGCTTTGGCCCTGGAGCTGCCTTGTATGACTGCATCATGGTTTACATGGTGCCTGGAAAAACTGCCGATTTTAGCATCCGACCCGTCACGGTCACCGGCACTTTTTCCGTAGAGGAGTTTCGGGACTTTGAAGATGTGGTTCGGGCGGTGTTTCGCCTGGACGCCGAAGAAGTGCGTCAATAGCTTGAACGGGCGGTGTTGGGAAACCACTGCGACAGGTCAAACCGATGCCACCGGTAAGCCCGCCAAAACTCCTCCTGCCAAGAGCCTAGTGTGCCGATCCGTTGGGCCAGGAGCCAAAGGACCTGTTGGCACTCTCGTTGCTCTGGCACTTTCCGCGTGGCAGCAAGCCCCAAAAGGGCCCTTGGTGGCAGGACCAAGCAGTGGTTTTTCCGATCCCAGAGCACTTCTCCCCAATCGAGCGAGGCGGCGCTGAAGTGGGCAAAGTGCAATCGGCCCAACAGCTCTCCCCAAGCCCGTGCCAACCTTTCGGGCAAATGCACCGCCTGGGGTTCTTCCGGCCAAGGCGTCCTGGCCTGCCATTCTGCAAGGGGAAAGACCAGCCATGCCCAATTGGTGCCTCGGGGCAAGAGCACCGCCTGGGGCAACAAGACGGCAATTCCCCGAGCGTCCAAAGCGTGGGCTAGGACCCAAGTGTGTACCACAGGTTCCCAGGTCCACAGCAAGCCAAAGGTGCCCAGCGTGCGGACCCGACCCCACCAACGCCACGGCCCGGCTTCAGCACTTCCCAGCACTTTCGGACCGCATGCCTGCCCAATCAACTGCTGCCGCTGCTGAGGTGGCACTGCGGTGCAAAAACCAAAGTGCCCGCGGCGATCGTGAATCCAGCAAAAGTCCTTGTTGTTCCTCAAAGCCCTTTTGTCCCGACGACCAGCTACCCGGTGGATACGCCGGATGGCCAATTCCAAAGTGCGCAGAGCAGCTTGTCGTGCTGGTGGTTTCCACGGCAGGGCCTTCCGGTGGCGAAGATACTGTATCCAAAACACATGCCAACGACCCAATCGCCGAAAGCGCCAAAGCGTGGCTGCCAAAGAGCCTAAATTGTGCTGGGAGCTTCCGGCTCCCAAGGGCCGCGACACACGCACCGAAGGCAGGTCAATAAGAATCATTTGGGGATCGTCCAGCGGTCCGTGAACCAGAATGTTTTCCGCGTGCAGGTCTTTTTGGAGGATTCCTTGGTCGTGCATTTGGGCGCAGAGTTGGGCCAGACGGGCCAAGAAGCGTTTCAGACATTGGGTACGCCGTCGTGGAGGGAGGGCCTCTAATTGTTGGGCAGCTTGGGCCAAGGAGCGGGCCTGAGGCACTTCAGCCGTCACCAACACGCTTCCCCAGGGCAAGCCCCTCCGAGAACACTCCGCCCAGCCCAGCACCTCCACCACCGGCACTCCTCGCTGGCTGACGGCTTCCGCGGCCCTGAACTCTCGGCAAGCGGCACAGCGTCGCACCAGATGCAGCATGCGCCGCCCCAGCCCCAAAGTGCGGTAGAGCTTCACATACACCGTCCCTTGCGCCCCTTGGTAGCGGAAGACCAGACGATGCACGCCTTGCTTCACACACTGGGCATGGCGCCGCAGCCACGCTAGCAAATCGTCCCAGCTCCCAAGAGCGTGCAGTTGGGGAACACGGCCTTGGGGTTTCCAATGCCAGTGCAAACGATCTGCCGGCAAGTCCTGCTCTCTGGAAAGCATCTTGGGCGTGCGATAGGGAACTAGAACACTCCGCGACGGGGATCGTACCCCAATTGGCGTGCTCGTTCCAACTCGCGCTCTCCTTCAGCCGTGCGTCCCAAGGCCACAAGGATTTCTCCCCGATGGTGGACCATCACAGCCAGATTGCCATCTACCAGGCGGAATCGCCACGCTCGGGCCCGATCGCTCAGTGAACCGTCCCGGCGAATCAAGTCTCGCATCCTCTGGTGCATGGGCCGATAGAGCCGGATGGCTTGCTCAATGTCTCTCAGGGCCTCCTCGTGGCGCCCCAAGCGATACAGCACATAGGCCCGAGTGTCCAAAAACATCGCCAGTGAGTAAGAGTCTCCCGGATCCTGACGCTTGAGCAAAGCAATGGCTTGCTCCACATTTTTTAAGGCCTCATGAAGCTCCTGTCCGGCCAGGGCTTGGGAATAGGCCAACAGGTTCCAAACCGTAGGGTCGTTTTGATCGGGCCAGAAACGGAAAGCCCGATGTGAGTCAGCCAGGGCTTGCTGGTGTTGTTGGAGTCGGTGGTAGATTTGGGCTCGGGAGGCGTAGGCACGGGCGAAACGCGGGTCGTGTTCTACCACCCGGGTGTAATCTGCCAACGCCTGCTGGAGTTGCTCCAGCTCCGCGTGGACCGATGCCCGAAACATGTAGTAGGCCATGCGCTGGGGCAACCATTGCAGTGCCTGGTTGGTCCAGCTGAGGGCTTCTTTCCATCGGGCTTCCTCAAAAGCCCGAACCGCACGACCCATCCAGTACCCGGCTACGATTTGCCGCCAATGGGTGGCCAGCAACACCCCTGCCAAAAACAAAAACGCCACGCCCCAAGGAAACCTTCGGACTCGGGGGGACGGTTGGGCCGAGCTTGACTCAGAAGACTGAGAAAACGCTTGCTCTGAACTCATGACCTATTTGCCCAAAAGGGGAACGAACTCCCTTTGAGGATGTATCACAACCCGGCTTTTTTGACCACAGGTGTGGGT
>JAJRRR010000292.1 GCA_024279285.1 Planctomycetota bacterium | reverse complement strand
GAAACCTTCGGACTCGGGGGGACGGTTGGGCTGAGCTTGACTCAAAAGACTGAGAAAACGCTTGCTCTGAACTCATGACCTAGTTTGCCCAAAAGGGGAACGGACTCCCTTTGAGGATGTATCACAACCCGGCTTTTTTGACCACAGGTGTGGGTTGTGGGCAGCTTGCCCAGGCCCAAGCAGGGGACCCCTTTCTTCCGGTCCCGATTAGCTTTCCTCCGGAAGAACTTCTATCAACGGTTCGGTCATGCCATCGGGCCGGAACCGGCGCAGGGAAAACTCGCAGTAGAGATTGGCTCCCAACAGGGTGCGATTGCCCACGCCGTCCACTCCTCGGAAAAGCACCCATTGCTTGCGACCCAGTTGGATCCGAAAGCCTACCGCTTCTTCCGGCCCTAGCACGCGGCGCTGTTGAGCCACGGTGAGCCGTCGCCAAGTGCAACCTTGGCCCAACCTTTGCTGTCGCAGGTCAAAAAGCACCGGCACAAAAAACCGGCTTCCCTGATGGACAAGATTTATCCAAAGCTCTCCTGCGTGCTGTTGAAGGGGGGGCACCGAGCATTCCCTTTTCCACTCCGGGGCAGCCAAGGGCAACGCCCGAGCCAAAGCCCGGCCGCCCACCCTCAGCAACCCTTCGGTGTTTTCCGGCTCCGGAGACCAGCAAACCCCTGGAGCCAAGGGGATTTGAAGCCGGTAGTGCACGCGATCCTGGGGCTGGGGCAGATACACTGTATCGGCCAGGAGCAGAAATCCGTCTTCCCGGGCCAAAAACAAGTGCCGATACACCCGTCCCTCCGGTTCCAGGTCCCCCGCCAGCTCCAGGTAGTCTCCGTCTTCGTCAGAAGACCACAGCACACATTCCCAGGAGGAAGGCGACTGCCACTGCTGGGAGGGGGAGGAAAGAGTGAGCCGCAGCGGGCCTTGCCACAGCAGCTTGCCTCCGCAGAGGAGTTCCACTTGGGGCTCTGGGCGGCAGTAGTTGACCCAAAGTCGGGGACCAGTGCGGTTCCAATGGGTTTGGAGCAAGGCCACTTGGGCCCAATCCGATTGGTACGAAATCGGCGGCAGCCATTTCACTTCCGCCGCTGGCAAGCGACGAGTCCAATTGGGGGGGAGCACAGATCGGGCCATGGCCCGATCGTACCGATCTGCGGCCAAGGCCAGGGCTTCCAGGACCATCTGCCGATCTGCCGGACGGCCCCCCGGAGGATGCCAGCTCCAGGAGCCATCTCCTCGCACCACGCGAAGCATCTGCCGAACCAGCCAGTCGAACTGGTCTTGGGCCTTGGCGGACCAGGGTTGGGTCAGGAGCTTTCGGCATCGGGTCCAACAAGCCAGCAGCAGAGGGAATTCCTTCAAATGCCGTCCGTGCACCATCCCTTGGCCATCGCATAGCTCCACCAAGCCGTGAGAGAGAACTCGGTGAGCTTGTCGGGCCAAATCCCGGATGGGCTTCAGCTCAGGCCATAGTTGGCTGACCCGCCAAGCCAACTCCCCTCCCAAAAGCTGCCATTGCCACGGGGGCTCTTGCCCCGGGGAGGCAAACTGCTGCACTAAGCGGACGATCCGCTCCAGCCATCCCCACCACTGGCTCGGCTCTGCATGGGAAGCCAAAAAAGGCAACAGTTCCGCGGCCAGCACCACGGTCCAGGGCCAAGCCAAATGGCCGGAGGCCGTCTGGACCGGGAGAGTCAACTGGTCCTGAACCCAAGCTGCCACTTCCTCCGGGGCTGATCGGATCTGCCTCGGCAACTGTTTGACAAGCTGCTCCAGCGTCTGCTGGGCAGAATCTCCACCCACGCAGGCCACGCCCCAAGCTAGCCCCTGGAGACGCTGAGCCAACGACGCCGAGGATGCCCGCCTCGGCAGACGCCCGGCCCAAGCGGCGTGATCCTTCGGATGCTTCCAAGGGCGCAGAGCTTTGAGCTCCCAGGGAACCTCTGTGCGCCAGGCCCAGGGAAACTCTTGTGGCTCCTGGAAGGCGTGGGGGGCAAGCGTTCGGGAGTGGGACAAGAGTGCTTCGTGCATAGATTGCTCTCTTGTTGCTCTTCCAAATGAGCCAATTGGCTTGGCTGTCATCTTAACGCGCTGCCAGGTTCCCACAACCGGCTAAGTCCCTAATCTATCCTCACTTTCTTGCCCCCGAGCGCACGAAACTGGCGATGACCTCCAACTGACCAATGGTAATCCCCACTCGCCATGGAGGACATCGCCATGAATCGTCAACAAGCCGCTCGTTCCTTGGTCAAGCTACTGGCCCACCAGCATCGCCGTCAAGCCAACACCCTGCCTGACCCATCCCCACTTTCTCCCCGCCGCACACAAAACTGGAGGCCCCCTCCAACTGGTTCTTCGGTATGCACTTGCAAAAAGTTTTTCACCACAAACTGCACACCCAAGGAGGAGACCGCCATGGTTCGCATGGACGCTGCCCTGGCTGTTGCCTTTGCTAGAGGTTCCCTGCGAGCAAGGCAGGCCAAGCCCCTCAGCCACCTAGTCCTTGCCGCCATCCATGCCTCCCAGCTCACCTAGCCGAAATCGGCCGCCAGTTGCTCGGAGTGCTGGCAAGTCCGGCATCAACCAAGTCGCCCCCTTCCTGGGCAACGCGCGTGGAAGTCAGCGACGCCTGATAAGATTGACGGCGTATGGGACACTTGTGTGCGCAGAAAATCGTCCATAGCTGAAGGTAATGGTTTGCCGTTGATCGGGTCGGTGGCGTATGGGTTGCTGATGAAGCTGAGGTCGCTGCAGCGAGCTCCGCCTCTGGCATCCCCGCAAGCCCGCTCCAGCAACGGCTCCAGCTCCCCGCCCCCGGGCAACGATCCAGGATTCAACCAATCCCCTTGGGCCGGAGACGATTATTATTGGGTGCTTCACGACCGATGTGCTTTCTGATCCGGCACCTGGAGTGCTGGCCAACGACTTTGACCCTGACGGCGACTCGCTCACAGCCCTATTGGTCTCCGCGCCCCCGAACGGCTCGGTCACGCTCAACCCCGACGGCTCGTTCACCTACGAGCCGCAGCCTGGCTTCCCCGGTCAGGACCAGTTTGAATACCTGGCCCAAGCCCCCGGCGGCGGCCAGCAAGCAGCCGTGGTGCGGCTAATCAGCCGTAAAGCCAGAATAAAGGAAATAACCTTCCTACATGAATACGACATTTACTCCGCCCCCTTTGGAATTGCCGTCCCTCAGCCACATACCGGCCCTCTCTGAGTAGATAAAGATGTCGACGGCTTGGACCGAAAGCAGGGAGATTACAACTGGCCCAAGGCCTACCGCCGCAAAAGCAGAATGGAGATCGTGGCTACCGTGCGGTTCCGCTTCAATGGCAAACCAGCTCCCATGAACTTGCAAGGCGAGCTTTGGATACGCGGCAAAGTTTTTGACAACGGAGTGCTTCTGATCGGATCAGGAGGAAAAGCCCTGGTAGTTTACACTCCGCAGCCGCTTCTTCCTCCCAATCCCGGAGCTCAGGAGCTGAAGTTCCATGTCGTTACCAACGACGACTTTCCCAACAGCGTGCAACATGT
>JAJRRR010000291.1 GCA_024279285.1 Planctomycetota bacterium | reverse complement strand
TGGTCTGCCTGCTGAAGAACGAACCCCCTGAATGTGTGATCACCCATTCCTCGGGCAATCATGCTCAAGCGCTGGCTTTAGCTGCCCGAATTCATCGCATCTCCTGCAAAGTGGTCATGCCTCGTGGAGCTTCGCCCGTAAAGCGCCAAGCGGTGCTGGCCTACGGGGCGGAGGTGATCCCTTGCGGAGACTCGCTCCAAGAGCGTCAAACGGTAGCTCAACAGGTGATAGCCCAAACCCAAGGGGTGCTAGTCCATCCTTACGACGATCCACAGATCATTGCCGGTCAGGGCACGGCGATGCTGGAGTTTTGGGAACAAGCCGGACCACTGGACGCCGTGGTGGTTCCGGTGGGAGGTGGAGGGTTGGCCAGCGGAACGGCTCTGGCCCTGGAGCTGCTCACCGGAGGCAAAGTCCCCTTGCTGGGCGTGGAACCCCAACTGGCCGATGATGCCAAGCGCAGCCTGGCCCAAGGCCGACTCGTGCCTAGCTCTTACCCGCCCACCGTGGCCGATGGACTACGCACTTCCTTGGGCCAGTTGCCCTTTGAGCTGCTCATGCGCTACCAGGTGCGCATTGTCACGGTGAGTGAAGAATCCATTCGGGAAGCCACTCGCTTGATTTGCTCGCGGCTCAAAGTAGTCGTGGAACCCTCGGCTGCCGTGACGGTAGCTGCATGGTTGGAACGCCCCCAGGAAATGCCCTCAGGGCGTGTGGGAGTGATCCTCTCGGGAGGAAATCTGGACTGCTCTCAACTACTCCGCTGAGTGCCCAAGGGGTTCAGGGTTCTCCGAGTTTTGAAAGCACTGGTGGTCAAAGCAAAGAGACGAAAGAGCCTAAGGAGTGCAAGCTGCTAAGGCATGTGGGCACTCAGCCCTCCGGCAGCCGGTAGGTA
Organism: Planctomycetota bacterium; assembly: GCA_024279285.1. Classification (GTDB taxonomy): domain Bacteria; phylum Planctomycetota; class Planctomycetia; order Pirellulales; family S012-138; genus S012-138. The sequence continues at coordinate 9,211 of JAJRRR010000291.1, read as the reverse complement.
GCACAACCGGGTGTAGTCCATCACCATCCGGTCGGAGCTGAACCGCCAGGCCAGGGTGCTGATGGAGTCTTTCATGCGTCGGATCCATTCCCGGGGCAGTCCGTCCCGATCACGCTGATAGAACATGGGCACCACTTCTTCTTCCAGCACGCGATAGAGGTCTTCGGCGTCCCGACGGTCAGTGACTTCGTCCGAGACATGCACCGTGCCCCGACCGATGGCGAACCCGTTGCGTCCGTCATAGGCTTCCGCCCACCAGCCGTCCAAAATGGACAAGTTCAGCCCTCCGTTGAGCACCACTTTTTGCCCACTGGTGCCTGAGGCTTCCAGAGGACGCCGAGGGTTGTTCAGCCACAGGTCCACTCCTTGGACCAGATGGCGGCACACATTGATGTCGTAGTCTTCAATGAAGGCGATTCTTCCGGCAAATCGGGGATCGTGCCGCAGGTTAGCAATGCGCTGAATGAGCTGTTTGCCCGGCTCGTCGGCCGGGTGAGCTTTTCCGGCGAAGATAATTTGCACGGGCCGATCCGGGTTGTTCACAATGGCCGCCAAGCGGTCCAGATCCGTCAGGATCAAGTCGGCTCGCTTGTAGGTGGCAAAGCGTCGGGCAAAGCCGATGGTCAACACATGGGGATCAAACATGGTTCGGGCAGCTTCCACCGCTTCCTCACTCTCCCCGCGCCGACGGCACTGACGCGACACCCGTCGCCGAACGAAGGAAAGCAACAAGTTCTTGAGCGTAAAGTGCGTCTCCCACAATTCTCCATCATCTACATCTTGAATGGCCTGCCACACTTCCGGGTCTCCAGTGCGTCGGAGCCAGTCGCTGGGAAAGTGGCGATCGTAAAGCTGCTGCATCTGCCAGGCCAGCCAAGAAGGGATGTGCACCCCGTTGGTGATGTGGCCAATGGGGATTTCTTCCTCGGAGCGCCAAGGCCACAAAGCGGCCCACATCCGACGCGTCACATGCCCATGCAACGCGCTGACTGCGTTGGCCTTGCGCGACAGCTTCAGTCCCAGCACCGTCATGCAGAAGGGTTCTTCGTGATTGGTGGGCTCCACACGCCCTAGGCCCATGAGCTGGTCGTAAGAAATCCCCAACTGGTCCCGAAGCGGTCCCAGGTGTTCCTCCACCAACCCCCCGTCAAACCGATCGTGTCCGGCCGGGACAGGGGTGTGAGTGGTGAAGACGGTCATTTGGGCCACTTGGCGCATGGCTTCTTCAAAACTCAGCCCGTCTTCGGCCATCCGTTCGCGGATCACTTCCAAGGGGACAAACGCGCTGTGGCCTTCGTTGAGGTGATACACTCCCGGATGAATACCCAAGGCCCGAAGCGCACGCACTCCCCCAATGCCCAGAACCAGCTCTTGGCGGATTCGGGTGCGATGATCTCCGCCGTAGAGTCGGCTGGTCAGTTCGCGGTCTTCGGGAGAGTTTCCTTCGACATTGCTGTCCAGCAGATACAGGTCCACACGGCCCACGCGCATCCGCCACACTTTGGCCCGAAGCGGCCCCCCACGGGTGTCAATCGTCACCACGATCGGCTGGCCCTGCCGGTATAGGGCTGGCTCCAAGGGAATGTTTTCCACCAGGGTGTTGACATATTCCTCGCGCTGGTAGCCGTTTTCGTCCAGGTACTGCTTGAAGTAGCCCTGATGGTAAAACAATCCCACAGCCACCAAGGGCACGCCCAGCTCGCTTGCGCTTTTGATGTGGTCTCCGGAGAGCACGCCCAGGCCGCCGGAGTAAATGGTGATGGACTCGTGCACACCGAACTCGGCGGAGAAGTAGGCCACGGGCCGAGAGCCCAACACTCCGGCATGGGTGCGCCCCCAAGTGTTGGTGGAGCTTAGGTACTCTTGCAACCGCCGATAGGCATAATTGATGCGGCTGTAGAGGACCATTTCCTGAGCCCGGGCATCCAAACGCTCCGGTGTGAACTCTTTGAGCAAAGCGATGGGATTGTGATCCAACTGGCGCCAACGGATGGGGTCCAAGTCGCGGAAGATATTGGCCACCTCCGGCTGCCAGCTCCACCAGAGGTTTCGGGCCAAAGCCATGCACTTTTCGTACAGCCCTTGGGGCGAAATGCCCTCGGTGCGACTGGCCGGTACATGATCGGTGGCCACGGGAGGATGAGACTGTGTGCCGCTCATACCATGCTCCGTATAATAGCTTGGTGCTTGCACCCCAGGAGGAACTGATTGGCCCAACGAACCCAACTGTTGCCACTGTGGTTGACCACTGCTCATCGTAAAGGGTTTGTTGTTTTGGGACCAGAGAAGCTTTATTTCGCCTTTGTTCCCAAGAAGCAAAAAACAGGTGATAGCATGGCAAGCACTCCTCGTCCCGTGGAATCTCTCCAGGACCCTGCCCTGGATCAACTGTGTGATCGGTTAGCTCAATTGGCTTCGCACTTGGATTCCGAGCCCCGATGGCCCGGGGAGCAGATGCAACTGTGTGTGCAATATGGAGTGTTTCGGTGGTTTTTGCCCAAGGAGTATGGCGGCTTGGGTTGGGGCGAGCCGGAGTTGCTCCAGGCTTACTACCGCTTGGGAGCTGCTTGCCAAACCACGGCTTTCATCTTAACTCAGCTCACCGGAGCGGCCCGACGGATCGCCTCCTCCGCCCAGGAGGAACTCAAGCGGCGGTTGTTGCCTCCTTTGGCCCAGGGAGAGCAACTGGCCACACTGGGCATTTCCCATCTGACGACCAGCCGCCGACACTGGAAACAACCGCCCCTGCTGGCCCAGGAAGTTTCAGACGGCTTTGTGCTTCAAGGGGAAAGCCCTTGGGTGACCGGAGCTTGTGCCTCACAATACATCGTTCTGGGAGCTGAAACCGAAGATCGGCGACAACTTCTGGTGGTGCTTCCGACCGACTTGCCCGGAGTGGAGATCAAGCCTCCGGTCCCCCTGGTGGCCTTGTCGGCAAGCTGCACCGGAGCGGTGGCTTGCCATCGGGTTCACCTGCCTCGCAAATGGCTGCTAGCAGGCCCGGAGCCAGGCCTGATGCGCAAAGGTGGGGCCGGAGCCACCGGAGGGTTGCAAACCAGCGTGATGGCCCTTTCCTTGGCCCGGGCTGCCCTGGAATACCTGAGCCAGCAGGCCCAACGACGCCCGGAACTAGACCCTCCCACCCAACATCTCCAAGCGGAACTGGACCACCTCTATGAGCAACTTTTGCAACTAGCCCAGGGCAATCCCGTCACCTCCAAAGAACACCTGCGTTCCCAGTGTAATTCGTTGGTTCTTCGGGCCACACAGGCGGCGTTGGCAGCGGCCAAGGGGACCGGGTTCGTCCAGGGCCATCCGGCCGGGCGTTGGGCCACTCAGGCCCTGTTCTACCTGGTCTGGAGCTGCCCTCAGGGGGTCATGGAAGCCAATCTGTGCCAACTGGCCGGAGTGGAGAGCGAGCTGGGAGCCTAAAACCCCCCGTGCCTCAAATCCCCTCCAACCACTTAAGAACCATCCAACCGGAAAGACGGAATGTTTTATCTTCCAGGGGTTTGTTCCTGTCGGAGCAGAACAAGGGAGACAAAAAGCCATCCGAGCCTTTTCCAACCACTGGCTGCGCTGCTTGGGGATGTGGTAATTAACTATCTTGGGTATTTGAACTCCCCGCTGCCTGTGTAAGCCCTCTGGAGAGATTCTCCTCAAGCTGGTTCTCTTGACAGCTTGGTTGTCAGGTTCATAATCCGGTCAACAAGAGGGTTAGCAGAGCGAGGGCGGGCAGATGGCCCAAGAAGCGGTTTCCTGTTGCGGATCGGGTTGGACCACCTATGTGGGAGATTGTCGGCAAATACTTCCTCAGCTTCCCACAGGGAGTGTGCAATGTTGTATCACTTCTCCGCCTTACTGGGGGCTGCGAGATTATGAGCATCCCCTTCAGCTTGGAGCGGAGTCTTCCCCGCAGCAATATGTAGAGAATCTCGTGCAGGTGTTTCGTTTGGTGTGGCGTGTTCTGCGGGAGGATGGGAGGGTGCGGCTGAAATTCTGTTGCGCGATTGGGCAAGATATGAAAAATGGGTTGCCATGAGTGCATTTGGTTTTTTCAACCTCCCTCATGACAACCCAAGGTGTTGACCATGAGTGTAATCTCTCCTGCCCGCCGAGAGCAACTCCACCAATCGCTCGACCAAATGCTCGACACGTTGCCCGACTCCCTGGCCGACTGCGAGAAGGCCGAACAACACATCCGCCAAGGGATGCAAAAACTGGCCAACCAGACGCTCCGCCACTGGGCCGAGGAGGCCAAACCCAGCGAAAAACCCTCCTCCTGTTCCCAGTGCCAACGAAAACTGCGGCACCGCGGCCGGGTCCGCCGCCAGGTGCAGACGACGCTGGGCGTGGTCCACTACCGGCATCCGCGCTGGCGCTGCGAAGGGTGCCAGCAAGATTATTACCCGGACGGGCAGTGGTTGTGTTTTGGCTCGCACGGGGTGAGCGGTCCGCTGGCGAGGTTGATTTGCCGCCTGATGGCCTGGATGCCCGGGGAGCAGGTGCAACAGTTTCTGCGTGAGGACTACGGGGTACGGTTGAGCAAGGAGCGGATTCAGGCCATCTCGGCCACCGCCGGTGAAGGGCTGCTCAAGGAGTGGGACCGGCGCAGCGAGGAGTTCCAACAGCGGCACAGCGGCCCCTGTCCGCAGCCGCTTCCCCGGGGCCAGGGGCGTTGGCCGCAGGCGGCCGTGTATGCCGACGGGACGATGATCCATGCCGAGGGGCAGTGGCGGGAGATTCGCGTGGGTCAGGTTTGCCTTGGCCGGGGGGAAGGAGGCTGGGAGAGGCGTAGGAGTTTTGCCCGGTTTCAGGACGTGGACACGTTCGGTCGGCAGCTGGTGCAGGTGGCCTACCAGGCCGGCTATGGGGAGGCGGAGCAGAAGGTGTTTTTGGGGGACGGGGCGCGGTGGCTGTGGGAGCTGGCCGAGTTGCACTTTCCGGATGCGATTCAGGTGCTGGACTGGTATCACCTGAGCCAGAAGGTGCACGAGACGGCCCGGGAGGTGTACGGGGAGGGGAGCCCGGAGGGTGGCCGGTGGAGCCAAGCGCGGCTGGAGGAACTGTACCGGGGCCAGTGGCGGCGGACGCTTCGGGCGGTGCAGCAGCAGCGGAAGCGACTGCGTGGCAAATCGAAGCGGGAGGCATTGCGGCGGTTGGCCGTGTATTTGCGTCATAACTCGAAGCGTATGGACTATCCGCGTTATCGGGCGTTGGGCTTGCCGGTGGGCAGTGGGGCGGTGGAGGGGACGTGCAAGCACCTGGTGGGCGTTCGGTGCAAGGGATCGGGGATGCGGAACTGGAAGAGGCGCAGGGCCGAGGCGATTTTGAGCCTGCGGGCGGCGATACTGGATGGGACCTTTGAGCACCTTTGGACTACCTGCATCCGCCAGGCCGCCTGAGAACCGCCACAGATTTTCAGCCGCACCCGGATGGGACGCTGTGGTTGAATGTAGGAGATGGGTACGCTCGCAATGGAGGTGTGGGCAGGTGTGGTCCTAATGCCCGCGTGGCTAACACCCGCAAGATGATTCAGCGTCGCAATTGTCGGGTTCCCCGCTGCTGGGGACTGAAGGACCGAGATTTGCTGGGACTTCCTTGGCGAGTGGCTTTTGCTTTGCAAGAGGATGGGTGGATATTAAGGGCTCACATTACCTGGATCAAAAAAGCTCCCATGCCTGAAAATGTGCGCAATCGCCCTTCCCGAGCCACAGAAGATTTATTCCTGTTCGCCAAACATCCTAAATACTTTTACAACGCTTCGGCTTTGAGGGAACCCTCCGGAGCAAACTTGAAAAACTACTGGATCCTCGGTCCAGAAAATAACGGAACCGTCCACCCTGCGGCATTTCCTGTAGAACTTGCCCGACGATGCATCCTGCTAGGATCGGCTCCAGGCCAAATTGTCTTGGACCCTTTTGCCGGTTCGGGTACCACAGGCGTGGCAGCCCGAGAATTAGGAAGAAAAGCTTGGCTCATTGAGCTCAACCCCAAATATGTCCAACTGGCTCACAAGCGCTTGGAACGCGCGTGCCAGAGGACTCTCTGGAGGTGAAAAACATGGTCAGCAAGTTGGCCGCCTTGCGCCAGCGGTTTCACCAGGAGCTGAATCGCCGGGTGGTTTGGGTGGTTCGCCAAGGAAAAATGTGTTTTCCCAATTTTGCTGACGCTAAAAGTATCACTAGCGCCCGCATCGCGGAACAACTAGGAACTCTCCTCCAACTTGGCCACAAAACTTCAGAAAAGCTCTCCCCCAAACAGTTGGGCAAGAGTTTCAACGCATTACTTGCTGGTTCGTTCAACAAGCCTTTGACTTGCTCTCTCACTTGCGACCAGGCAGGTGGAAGTTTCTCGCCGCGGGCGCCAAGTTGCCTCAGTTCGTCCAGTATCGGCATCTGGAAGAACTGTTCCAGATAATTCAGAATAACCCCCCCTCCAGGCTTCTTTAGGAGCAGGGTATGTCATCACCCCGGATATTATCATTGCCCGAATGCCCTGTCGCAGACTCGGAGATCAATCGGTCCGATCATGTCGTGGGCAAGGAGTCTTCTGTGGCCTGTTTCACTCCGTTTCGGATGCGCAATCAGCCAAAAACAAATGTTCTCCCTTTGTTGCACGCTAGTATCTCGTGCAAATGGACCATCCGGAGTGATCGTTCCCAGAACACAAGGACCGAAGCACTCAATCTGATTCGCGCTCGGAAAGGACATGCCCCGCATATTGTGATCGTTACTGCGGAACCTTTGCCCACTAGAATTGCTTCTTTGGCGTTGGGCACGGGAGATATAGACTGTGTGTATCACATTGCTTTGCCCGAGCTGATGGTTGCTTGCCAAAGGATTTCGGTGGACCAGTGGGAATTGTTGCAAGCAATGGTACAAGGAGATCGGGTCCGCGACATAAGCGACTTGCCCTTGGACTTGGCAGTTTGAGTTCAGAGAATGGCCTGCTTGGGTTAGTTGAATTCAAACGGGTCGTCTTGGGAGGATTTGGAATCTGTTTTGGAGGGGGGAGCGAGTCGTTTTGGGGGCTCGTGCCGAAGGTGGATCAGAGGTTCTTTTTGTTCCGCCTCATGTAGGCAAACAATAAACCCTCGTCGCGTGGCCAGGTAGATCCGGTCGGTTTGAGTGTTGGTCACCAGGAGGTCTCCGACGCGCCAAGGCAAGGTTCCCAGTCGGGCTCCGGTTGGGCGGTCCACCACAGCCACCAGATCGTTGCGCTGCAGCACATAAAGGCGTTTGGCACTGACGGCCAGGATCTTTTTCATTCCCGTGGTGGTCCACCGCACCCGACCTGTGGCCCGATCCAGACAATGCAGCCGGCTGAGTGCATGAACCACAAACACGGCGTCCTGGGTGACAACAAGTGGCTCATAGACCGGATCCGCCGCCGAGTGGCGCCACACCAGTTCTCCCCGACGAGTGTCCAAAGCAAAAACGAATCCATTCGTAGTCGGCACATAAACCAGATGATTCCAAGTAGTGGGTCGGACAGGGATCATTCCCTGGGTGGGCAGGGCAACGGCAAATCGCCCTGAGTCGTACAAACCCGGATACACTCGTCCCTGCACCGTACACCAAACCACCGCAGTCGTGGTGGTGGCCAGGGGGGTGATAATTTGCGAGTCGGCAATACCGTGCCACTGGTCCACGGGATTTTCAATTCGGAACCCGGTCAGTTGGCCACCCACAGAAGCCACGACCACCCAGCCGTTCAGGATGGCCGGTCCTACCATGCTGGCGTGGTTGAGCTTTCGTTCCCAGATCAACTCCCCGGTGTGACGGTCCAAAAGTTTCAGAGAGAGTCCGTGCACGACGGCCAACCATCGGGCACTTGCAGCGGGCAACTGGCAGGGGAGCCGCGCCGGGCCGACCTGAGCACTCCAGCGCACCCGGCCCGTTTCGGCCTCCACAGCGTGCAATCGTCCGTGGGCGCTTTGCACATACATCATCACAGGCTCAGCGGGTTTCGTGGCAGCCGAGTCGGCCCCCCCAGGTTTTTCTTCCGAGTCGGTGTTTTCCTCCGCGGAGGTTTTAGAAGTTTGAGGGGCCGGAGGGACATAAAGCCGCCAGCCCAACAGATGATCGGCTGCGGTGGATTTGGAAAAATGTCCAAACCATGCCCGAGTCAGTCCGAATCGGGCCGCTTCTTCTTCCGAGGGCAGGTCCAACACAGCTTGGGCTCCCGCAGCCTGGACCATCCAGAGCCATGCCCCCAACCACACAACCCGTTTCCACACTTGACCGATGTGCATGGTTGACTCCCACCACAGAAAAAAGTTCGGCCCAAGTTTGAAGAACAACGGCAGTCGGTTCCCAACGCCCCAGTCTAATTGGCCCAAGAGGTTGGTGCCAGTGCTGGAGTCCTGAGGTTCGAAGATCGTAGGGTTTGAAAACGCCAAGGCTATTGGAGCACTCGGGCCAGTTCGTCACATCGATGGCGCAACAGGCGCAAAATCGGCGCATGCTCAGCCGAAGAAGCCAGGTTGTGAAGCTCGTGCGGATCAGAGCTCAGATCAAAAAGCTGCTCGTAACGCTGGGAGCCTAACAGATAGCGCACATACTTCCACCGCCGCGTGCGTACCCCTTCGCTTTGAGGGATCCGGGGATGGCGGAACAGGTGCTCGTAAAAGAAATCCTGCCGCCACCTGACACACTTGCCTTGCAACAGCGGAACCAAACTGCGTCCTTGCATTCTTTCGGGAATTTCTACTCCCGCTAGCTCCAGGATGGTGGGAGCCAGGTCAATGTTGAGCACCAGGGGGTCTAGGGTGCGCCCTTGCAGGGACTTGGGCAGCCGAGGATCGTAGATCACCAGCGGCAACCGGATGGAAGGCTCGTACATGAACCACTTGCCCGCCAGCCCTTGCTCTCCCAGGAAAAAACCATTGTCGGAGGTGAAGATCACCACAGTGTTCCGCTCTAGACCTCGCTTGCGCAACTCCTGAAGCATCCGGCCTACTGCTTCGTCCACCCCCGTGATGAGCCGGTAGTAGTTCTTGACCGAGTATTGATACATCTGGGGCGTGGCAAACCGGAGATGCCATCGGCGTCGGGCCTCGCTGGTTTGCAAAAACGAGGGCAAACGGCGAAACCACTTTTCCTGGGCCGTGGGCACCACGGGGATCTGGACTTTTTCATAAAGCGACAAATAGCGCTTGGCTGGTTGGAACTGGAGTCGCCACGGTTGACCATCCTGGCAGTGGGCC